>CAIMCU010000138.1 GCA_903839585.1 uncultured Actinomycetes bacterium
ATATCGTCCTGGCGCTCTCTTTGTTCTTCGGATTGACACTCCTGACCCACAACGAGATATTCGTAAAAAGTTCTCTTGTTACGGCGATATTTGGAGCACTTGTCGCAGTCGTTTTCGGAGTAGGGATGGGGGATGTGAAGCTTTTAACCCTCTTTACCCTCTTCTTCATTCCGCTAACCTTTGAGGCTTACGCGAGATTGCTATTTGGATTCCTCATCGGCTCATCGATAACCGTGCTGGGATTACTTATTAAGTATAAATCGATAAGAATCGCCGTACCGCTAGCGCCATCTATATGCCTTGGGGTTATTTATAGCGCCTCTTTCTCCTAACTTCTGCGACAATAAGCCGGTGCGTTGGTTAACAGCAGGTGAGTCTCACGGGCAAGCTCTCTCGGCAATTATTGAGGGTCTGCCTTCAAATATTGCCATCACGAGTTCGGATATTGATTTTCACTTAGCACGTCGGCGCCTGGGCGCGGGTCGTGGTGCAAGACAAAACTTTGAGGCAGACAAAATCACCATTCTCGGGGGAGTACGACTCGGCAAGACGCAGGGCGGACCAATCTCAATACAAGTTGCAAACTCGGAGTGGCCAAAGTGGGAAAAGGTGATGTCAGCTGATCCTGTACCTGAGGAGGAGATCTCGGGGCTCGCTCGCAACGCTCCTTTGACCAGACCAAGACCTGGACATGCAGATTTAGTTGGAATGCAAAAGTACGATTTTGATGATGCGCGTCCCATTTTGGAGCGCGCAAGCGCAAGAGAAACAGCGGCGCGTGTTGCACTGGGTGCAGTTGCTAGAGCCTTTCTTGAGCAGAGTGTAGGCATCAAGATTCTTAGTCACGTAGTTTCTATAGGTAGTGTGCGCATCGTAGATGATTACGTTTTGCCAACACCTGCTCAAATGGAATCAATTGATGAGAGTCCAGTGCGCTGCCTAGATTCACAGTCAACAAAATTGATGCTTGAAGAGATCGACAAGGCACACTCTGATGGAGACACCCTCGGAGGGGTATGTGAGATTCTTGCTTACAACCTTCCTCCAGGCCTGGGCTCACATGTTCACTGGGATCGCAGGTTAGATGCGCAACTTGCAGGTGCCATGATGGGGATTCAAGCGATTAAGGGTGTTGAGATAGGCGATGGATTTAGAACTTCTACCCGCCGTGGCTCTATCGCCCATGATGAGATTGAGTTAAATGCAAGTGGTGCGATAGTTCGACGCACCGATCGAGCTGGCGGTACCGAAGGTGGAATGTCTAACGGTGAAGTACTGCGCGTTAGCATCGCGATGAAGCCAATATCAACAGTTCCTAAAGCTTTAGATACTGTTGATGTCGCTACCGGAGAGGCAGCCAAAGCGATTAATCAACGCTCCGATGTTTGCGCGGTTCCGGCTGCAGGTGTTGTTGGTGAGGCCATGATGGCGCTTGTACTTGCCGCATCTGTTTTGGAAAAGTTTGGCGGAGACAGCGTCGAACAAACTCGTCGTAACTATGAAAGTTACATGAGTAATCTTCGATTTAAGTAGCCGCAGATGACTCCACGCATTGTTTTAATTGGAGCCCCAGGAAGTGGGAAGTCTACGATCGGTCAGGAATTGGCCAAGCTTCTAGCGCTGAGTTTTTCTGATACCGATCTGATGATTGAAGCCCGGGAGCAAAAATCCATATCTGACATATTTGTTGATAAGGGGGAGCCATTCTTTAGAGAGATTGAGCAAGAAGTGCTAAAGGATGCCTTATCTCTCAATGATTGCGTTTTATCTCTTGGCGGTGGAGCCCCAATCAGTGAGAATGCTCAGAAACTCATCGTTGAATCGGGTGCAACCGTAGTCTTTCTTGATATCTCTCTAGCCTCGGCGGCGCCAAGAATAGGATTTAATCGGGATCGTCCATTACTACTTGGAAACCCAAGGGCTCAATGGAGCGAGTTGCTCGAGTTGAGAAGGCCTGTTTATGAAAAAATATCCTCTATTAAGATCGATGCCAATGTAGGTACTCCATCTGAAATTGCTCACACGATCATGAAGGAGATTGCATGAACCGCATCGCAGTCTCATCTGAGCGAGAGTACGAGGTTTTAGTTGGAGCCAACTGGCTGACTGAGACTGTAAACGCGTGTTCTAGTAGAGAGCGTGTGGCAGTGATTATCTCCAAGGAGATGAGATCCCATCTTCCTGAGTTTCCCAGCACGGAAGCAGAGCTCTTTATCTTTGAGATTCCAGATGGTGAAGCTGGAAAATCTTCTAAGACTCTCAACACTTTATGGAACTGGTTAGGTGCAGCCGGGTTTACTCGTAGCGATCTAATAGTTGCGATCGGCGGGGGAGCAACAACCGATTTCGCCGGCTTCGTTGCCGCCACGTGGCTACGAGGCATTGATTGGATAGCCATCCCAACCACGGTTGCAGGAATGGTTGATGCGGCTATCGGTGGAAAAACAGCGGTAAATAGTGAGTATGGAAAGAATCTGATCGGAGCCTTTCACAGTCCGATTCAGGTTGTTCTAGATCTTCAATGGCTTAAGAGTCTAAGCGATCGAGACTTTGTTGCCGGGATGGCAGAGGTAGTGAAAACAGGTCTTATAGCCGATCGGAAGATCCTTGATTTGCTCGCAGATAAATCGGTAGCCTCACTGCGCGATGATGATGGATTAGTTCGAGAGCTCATTACTCGTACCGTTGCGGTAAAGGCAGAGGTAGTCTCCAATGACTTCAAGGAGGGGTTTGCCCGCGAAGCCTTAAATTACGGGCATACTTTTGGACATGCAGTTGAGAAGGAGCTCGACTTTAAACTCAGGCACGGCGAGTGCGTTGCGATCGGATTATCTTTTGTTGCATACCTACAGAATATCTTGGGCACGTTAAGTGACTCTGACTTAAATCTGCATCTTCGAACTTTAGAAGGACTTGGACTTCCTACCTCATACCCCCTTCCACCATGGGAGAAGTTAAACGCTTTAATGCTTGTAGATAAGAAATCCCGCGGTAAGAAGCTTCGATTGGTTACACTAGATGGCATCGGTAAGACTAAACGTTTAGAGGATCCTGATCCTCAGGCGATGAATCAAGCGTATGAAAAGGTGGCCAAATGAAGGTACTAGTTCTCAATGGACCTAACTTGGATCGCTTGGATATTCGAGACTCATCCATCTACGGCGATATGAGTTACAGCCAGCTCGTTTCGCATATTGAAAACGGCGCTAAGCAAAACGGCTTTGTCGCCGACGTAAGACAGAGTGCAGATGAGGCTACTTTGGTTGGTTGGCTGCATGAGGCAGCGGATACAAACACCCCTGTAATCTTTAATCCCGCTGCTTTTACGCACTACTCATACGCATTGCGAGATGCTGCCGAACTCGTTAAAGCGCCTTTAATCGAGGTTCATCTCTCGAACCCATTATCTCGGGAAGAGTTTCGACATACCTCTGTAATTTCCGGTGTAGCCAACGGGACTATTGGGGGGTTTGGTCCTAACTCATATATTTTGGCGTTAATCGCCCTTAAAGCCTTGATCGGTAAGTAGGCCCGGAGATTTCTACATTATCTCTACGCTAAACTCCTCACCTGTTTACAAAAGCGACTCGAATCTGAACTGGAGCAAAACGTGGCAACTACAAACGATCTTAAGAATGGAATGACTCTAGATATCGAGGGTCAACTATGGACGGTTGTCGAGTTCCAACATGTTAAGCCAGGAAAGGGTCCAGCTTTCGTCCGAACTAAGTTAAAGCAGGTCATGACGGGAAAGGTTGTCGACAAGACCTTCAACGCTGGCGTCAAAGTAGATATTGCAATTCTCGAAAAGCGCGAAATGAACTTCCTATATAAGGAGGGCGAAGATTTCGTCTTCATGGACAACAAGACCTTTGATCAGATGAACATCTCGGCCGATACCGTAGGTGATGCGGCTCAGTACATGCTTGAAAATACAGAGGCGATCGTTGCTATCCATGAGAACAATCCGCTTTACATAGAGCTTCCCGCCTCTGTAACTCTGACTGTGACTTACACAGAGCCGGGTCTACAAGGAGATCGTTCTTCTGGTGGAACCAAACCAGCTACCGTTGAAACTGGGATTGAGCTTCAAGTTCCGCTCTTTATCAAGCAGGATGAAAAGATTCTCGTTGATACTCGAGATGGTTCATACCTTGGTCGCGCTAACTAGTGACTGCAAGAAGTAAGGCTCGTAAGCACTCTTTAGATTTGCTCTACGAGGCAGATATCCGAGGATCGGAGCCTGTTGAACTACTTTCACTTCGAGATATTGAGTTAGATGGTCCGGATGCACGCCCGGTTCGTGATTACACAAAGGTATTAGTGATAGGTGTTAGCGAACACCGCCGAAAGATCGATGAGTTAATCACAACATATGCAAAGGGTTGGGATATGGATCGCCTACCGGCTGTCGATAGAAATATCCTCCGGCTCGCGATTTATGAGATTCTTTGGGAGGATGGATTAGATGATGCGATTGCTATTGATGAGGCGCTCAGCTTGGCTAAGGAGTTATCAACCGATGACAGCGCCGGATATATACATGGAGTACTAGGTCGCATTACCTCTATTAAGACAACTCTGTCTCTGTAAGAATCAGTATTTGATTCCTCTCTAGATATCCGTAGAGATCTTTTCTACAAGCAAAGAGGATGTTCTCAATCGCTTCGAAATCCTCGCCTCGACAGGAAAGCACTTCTCCATTCCAATCGCCCCTCTTTCGAATTATGCTCTCAACCAATCTTTTAAGGGGTATGGATTTTTCATCACCGAGAAGGTACAGAGCATTTAACCGTCTCAGATCCAGCACCTTGGCTCGCTTTGTCTGCTCGCTAACCTCCTTCGAAAGAAGGGCATCTAATGGGATGCCCAGAGTTTTAGCGATAAGAATCAGCTTCGGCAAAGAGAGCGTTCTACTACCTCGTTCGTAACTGCCCAAAACAGCGGCTTTGATCTCACCACCACTCTCTTGCTCAAACCTCTCCAGGCTCCAGCCCTTAGCTCTTCTAATCTGACGAACTCTTTGAAGTAGTTCAAACTCAATCGGCTCTCGAGCGCTCATGTGCAAAAGGTACTTTTCTGGACAAACTCACGGGAAGTCTCATCCACAGGGCTG
>CAIMCU010000139.1 GCA_903839585.1 uncultured Actinomycetes bacterium
ACCAACTCCGCTGATTCGACCTTAGATGCAGAGATCGCATCAAGTGCCTGAGAGGTTTTAATCTTTTCGTAGCTATTACCAGCACCGGTGATCTGGCCAAAAATTGTTACTGTGAAAATTGCAACAATGATCCAGAAAAGTGGTCCACGAAGAATGCGGCCAGAACGTGTAGTTGGAGGCTTTTTAGGGCTCTTCTTCACATCGGATTTCGCAGGTTTGGACCTCTTTTTGAGTAGATCAAATTTGCTCATATTTACTGACTCTTTTCTTACTCGTACATGTGCTTAGAAAGCACACCAATGAAAGATAGGTTTCGATACTTTTCATCAAAATCTAATCCGTAACCAACAACAAAATCGGATGGGATATCAAAGCAAACATACTTAACTGAGACATCAACCTTTGCTGCCTCTGGTTTGCGAAGGATTGTAAATATCTCAACACTTGCTGCGCCACGTGAGAGAAGGTTTGCACGAAGCCATGAAAGTGTTAAACCTGAATCAATGATGTCTTCAACGATAAGAATATTGCGCCCGGTTATGTCTCGATCTAAGTCTTTAAGAATCCTTACAACTCCACTGGACTTTGTTCCAGAACCGTAGGATGAAACCGCCATCCAATCCATCTCTACGTGACGCTGCATTGCACGGGTTAAATCCGCCATCGCCATAATTGCGCCTTTGAGTACGCCAACAAGAAGAAGATCCTTTCCGGCATAATCTTTATCTACCTTTGCAGCAACCTCTGCAATCTTGTTCTTCAAATCCTCTTCAGATGCAATCACGCGTTCAACATCATTACCGACGGCTGCTAGATCCACCTGATGGGCTCCTTTGTTTCGTAGATGTTAGGGGCGGGCTAAGAGCGAAAGTCTGCCCGAAATCCGAGCCACCTTCACACCACCGGGCAGGCTCACCTCACCTTGGCCGTGCCACGCGGTGACCAACGCCTCAACAAAGGCCAGGTGCGCAGCTGAGATCGCCCCTGAAGGTGCCCCCGCAGCGTAGATGGCCCGCCTGAGGATTCGACTTCGAATGGCCCTCGGCATCTTCTCTAGAACCTTGCACTCAAGATCGGCGAGGTTAAGAGACTCACACTCGAGCTCTGCAATCGCATCAAGTGCATCTGCATCATCACGAAAGATGGCCGCACTTCTAGCTAATGCGTCAGAGACTCCTGGACCTAGGTTTTCTTCAAGTACAGGCAGAACCACATTGCGCACCTTTACCCGAGTGAACTCCAAACTTTGATTTTGAGGATCTGTCCAATACTCAAGATAGTTCTCTATGCATACCTGCTCAGATGTTTCTCGAGAAAGTGAAAGCATGGGGCGAACGTATAAACCATTTTTTGCCGCCATACCGGATAAGGATCTTGTCCCTGAACCACGTGCAAGTCCTAAGAGAACACTCTCTGCTTGATCATCTTTGGTGTGACCCAGAAAGATAAGTTTGGCATTTTTCTCAATCGCAATCTGATCTAGTGCACGGTAGCGAGCATCCCGTGCACCTGCCTCAAGCCCAGACTCCATCGATACTTCAACATCTTTGATGATGACTTCCGAATAGCCCATTTCCGTACATTGAGTACTGACCTTTTCCGCTTGGGCGCGTGCACCACCTTGCAACTGATGATTAATGGTTACACCAATAGGGTTAATAGATAGCTCTTGAGCCTCTTTTAGTACGGCAAATGCGAGAGCTAGAGAGTCTGCTCCACCGGAAATAGCAACTAAAACACCGTCTCCTGCTTCACAACCTTCGAGGTATGGACGCACGGCATTTCTGAGATCAATACTCGCGCTAGGCATGAGGTAACTCTAGACCCGACCACCAAATGGCATAAGACCCTTAATGCTGTAGATATTTGAGTACAACAACCCAGCGTTCTTGGAGTTGGCTTCCCACATCAGTCCATTTCCTGCATATATCGTAATATGGTGAATTGAGGAGATGGTTCCCTTGTATGAGTAGAAGAGAAGATCGCCGGGAACTAACTCATTGAGCGAAACATGTTTTGTATATCCAGCATAGAGCGCCGAGTTGAGGCGATCCCAGTTAGGCCTACCAAGCCCTGCAGCTCTATACGCTGCATAAACTAAACCGGAACAGTCGAAGGAGTTTGGACCTTCAGATCCCCAGATGTAAG
>CAIMCU010000140.1 GCA_903839585.1 uncultured Actinomycetes bacterium
ACATCTTCCTTCTTAATGTAAGCGAAGATCTCGGATGAGTTCTTAAACATGGTTTGTCTCCCAAGTCGATAATGGATTGTTCTAAGGCCTCATCTTTGAGGTCGCCTTATGAGGTGAACATTAGGTCCACTCTGGTAAAAAGACATAAACCGGGTGTTACAGCCATGTTAAGTTCGCAGGGTCCAACGGGTAGGCTGACCGCTTATGAAGCATGAGATAAGCCTTGGTCGCCGGATGGCTGGGTTGTTGATCGACTGGCTGGCCTCATACGCCATCGCCCTTGGTTTTTTCGCAGGCTCCGGAGGCTTCGCCGATCGGGTTCCTAACGCCCGAATTCCGACTCTCATTATCTTCTTTGTAGAGATGGTTCTTATGCTCTCATTCGGCGGGGCAAGTGCAGGCCACAGAGTTATGGGCATGAAGGTGGTTCGATTTTCGGATGGGCAACCACCAACACCGGTACAAGCTTTAATTAGAACAGCTTTAATCTGCCTTGTTTTTACAGCAGTAACCTTTGATGAAAATGGTCGAGGCGTGCACGAGCGACTATCTAATACAAGGTTGGTTAACGCGCGCTAGCGCTTAGGAACTCTCATACCTTTGGGCATAGGTCCTTTTGGTATTGGCATTGATAGACCACCAACAGCCTTCAGACGCGCACGCACTTCGCGCATTTGATGAGCCGAGATCTTCTTAGGTAACTTCGCAAGATGCTTCTGCAGTTTACGAAGTGGAACCTGCCCATTTTCATCACCGACGATTACTTCAAAAACAGGTACACCGGGAACGAGACGATTAACCTTTTTGCGCTCATCTGAAATCATCATGCGAACCGCCTGAGTACCTTCACCTGTGAGAACTACTCCTGCACGTCCAACACTTCTATGCACCATATCTTGGTTACGTGTTACAGCCACAGCGGGGGTAGTAGTCCAACCCTTACGAATAGCCATAAGAACGCTAGCACCAGCACCAATCTGTCCTTCAATTGAAACGTAGGCCGCAGCCCCTGCAATTCGAGTAAAGATGAAGAGTGAGATCAGTAGAGCCAAAGGAAGTGCGATAAATCCAAAGTAGTAAGGATGTCCAACCAGAGTACCAATCCCTATACCTGCAGCTAAAACAAGAAAGAAGATTGCAACGAGAGCTACGCCGATCCACGGTTTTACACTCTTAGTAACTGAGTAAGCATCTCTAAAGGTTTGAAATCTCGGGGTCTTGATCTTTGGCTCTTTGGCCTTATTTCTCTTAAACATATTGGTTAGTTTAGGGGAGCAGGGGCGCTACCACCAAGACGGATAGGTGCCCATCTCTGACCTTCGTGTGAGTCGGGATACTCACCCTGTACTTTGTGCAGCAGTTTGACAAGAGTTTCCCGTAAAAGAGCTTCCCCTGCTTCTACATCGGTAGATTTATCAAAGAGGAGTGGCTCTCCAAAGGAGACATGAATCGGATACTTTTTACGGCGCAGATCCTTCTTTACGCCCTTTGTCCAAATGCGTTGTGAGCCCCAAACAATGGTTGGAATGATGGGGACAGATGAGCCCATCGCAAGACGCACAGCACCAGATTTCATATCCTTAATCTCAAAGCTCTTGCTTATAGTGCCTTCAGGAAAGATTCCAACGATCTCACCTGAACGCAGGGCGCGCAGTGCGGCCACGAAGGAGGCTGAACCATTTGATCGATCCACATTTATGTGGTGCATACCGCGCATCAATGGACCTGCAATCTTGTTATCAAAGATCTCTTTTTTGGCCATAAACCTTACATAACGTTTTGCTGGAAGAGCTGCGGTCCCGGCTAAAGCAAAATCAAAGTAACCGATGTGGTTGATTGCAAGTATTGCTCCACCTTGTGCCGGAATGTGCTCAGCACCAGAGAACTTAAACTGAAGACCGAGGTATCTCCATAGACCTTTTATGAGAACAATAACTGGCGGGTAGACAAGATCGGCCATTACTTTGCAACCTTGGCATCGATGGCTTGTTTATAAAGTCTGCCAGCTCGATAACTTGAGCGCACTAGTGGCCCGCTCATGACACCTAAGAAACCAATCTCCGTAGCCTGCGCCGCCATTTCTACGAACTCTTCAGGTTTAACCCAACGTTCAACAGGGTGGTGCTTATTTGTTGGACGCAAATACTGAGTAATGGTTATGAGATCGCAACCTGCTTGTCGAAGGTCAATGAGCGCCTGAGTAATCTCTTCACGAGTTTCACCAAGTCCGAGTATCAGGTTTGATTTGGTAACTAAGCCGTAGTCACGAGCTTGAGTAATGACATTGAGTGAACGCTCATATGTAAAGGCTGGACGGATACGCTTGAAGATACGTGGCACTGTTTCAAGGTTGTGAGCGAAGACCTCTGGGTTTGTTTCAAAAACTTGGTTTAACAACTCGGGGTTTCCACTGAAATCAGGTGCAAGCATCTCGACGCCACAACCTGGATTAAGTGCATGAACCTGCTTAATCGTCTCTGCGTATAACCAAGCGCCTTCATCATCTAAGTCATCACGAGTGACGCCTGTAATGGTGGCGTACTTAAGCCCCATGGATTGAACCGATTCTGCAACTCTACGTGGCTCATCTCTATCGAGTGGCTCAGGTTTACCGGTATCTATGTTGCAGAAGTCGCAACGTCTTGTACAGCGCTCTCCACCAATAAGGAATGTTGCCTCCTTATCCTCCCAGCACTCAAAGATGTTAGGACATGCAGCCTCTTGGCAAACGGTGTGAAGTCCCTCAGTTTTAACGAGTGCTCGTAAACGTGTGTACTCCGGCCCCATATTTGCCCGAGTCTTAATCCACTCGGGCTTTCTCTCTATTGGGGTCTGGGTATTTCTGGCTTCAATTCTTAGAAGCTTGCGACCATCGGGAGTGATTGTCATGCGCTTACCTTAGCCAAGTATTCGCTCATATACTTTTCGACGATTGGTTGGACCGCATCGATATCAATCTCTTTTCCGAGCTCTATCTGCATAGAGGTAACAGCTGCATCATCAATTCCGCATGGAATAATCTGCGTAAAGGGTGCCAGATCTGGTGAAACGTTTAAAGCGAAGCCGTGCATAGTCACGCCGGAAGCGACCCTTATGCCGATGGCTGCAATCTTTCGCTCGCCTCTTTCATCGCAGATCCAAACGCCAGAACGCCCGCTCACTCTCGTTGCCGTAATTTCAAAGAAGGCACAAACTTCGATCAGCGCGCTCTCTAGCTCTCTTACGAAACCAACTAGTTCATGGGGGTTAGAGAGTTTAATTATTGGGTATCCAACGATTTGGCCTGGACCATGCCATGTAACTTTTCCTCCACGATCTACCCTGATTACCTGCTCGCCATCTTGCGGTAACTCACTATCTAAGGTGCGCTTACCGGCTGTAAAGACAGAAGGGTGTTGCAGAAGAATGAGAGAGTTATCAGTTAACCCTTGAGCAACCTCTAGGTGAAGCTGCCTTTGTTGGTTCAACGCCTCTTCATAGGGTACGAGCCCCCTCCGAATGAGGGTCAACTGCTTCAATGCGCTCATAGAGACAGCCTAAAGGTAGGATTTGCATCCTGCGAACTGCAAAATCCGCCCAGGCTCGAAAGGCTCATTTACCCATGTCGTATCTCAAACGCCCCTTTGCTATTGCCCTCATAACCATTATCGCTTGGTTTGGCGTCACGGGTTTCTTCGGCCCTCTCTTTGGCAAGCTCTCAACTGTTCAAGAGAACAACAACTCGGCGTTTCTACCCGATAGCGCAGAGGCCACCAAGGCGGTCAAGCTATTGGAGAAGTTCTCGGCTGGAGAGACAACGGCTTTCCCAACTCTCGTACTACTCGAGGGCACGGTTGGGCCAGAGGTTTTGCAACAAATTAATGCACACCTAGAAACTGTTGGCGATTTAAGGTTGGGTGAAACCGATCGACGGATTTCAGATTACTTGGCTCCAAACACAGTTATCTCAGCCTTCCCAGCACAGGATGGCAAAGCTGTTCTGGCATCTATTCTTCTTGATGGCAATGCAATCGGCCAGACTCTTCCGAATGAGGAGCCAGTTCTTCCAGCGATTATCGAGGCTCTACGTGAAGACTTCACCCCATTTGCCAAAGATCTTGGATTTACATCTTATGTAACTGGCGCAGGTGGAATCCTTGGAGACTTGTTCGGCGCATTCGGTGATATTGACTCAACCCTCTTGCTAACGACATTGGCAGTAGTCGCTCTGATTCTGATCGTTGTATATCGATCACCAGTCCTTTGGATCCTGCCTTTACTCTCTGCGGTTTTTGCATTGAGTACTGGCGGTGGAATCATCTATCTTCTCGCTAAGAACAATGTCATTGATGTCAACGGACAGTCTCAAGGCATTCTCTCCGTTTTGGTCCTTGGTGCAGCAACGGATTATGCGCTTCTATTAATCTCGCGTTATCGCGAAGAGTTACACCACCATGAGTCTCGCTTTGATGCGATGAAGAAAACTTTAAAGGGTGTTCGCGAGCCAATCTTGGCTTCTGGAGCAACGGTTGCAATCTCGCTACTTGTACTTCTCTTAAGCGATCTCTCGGGCAACAGAGGTCTTGGTCCTATTGGGGCAATCGGTGTAGTTGCCTCCGTCATTACAATTCTGACCTTATTGCCAGCTTTATTGGTCGCTTTTGGTCGATGGATTTTCTGGCCGCGCATCCCACGATTTGATGATGTTGACTCTCAACTCACCGGAACATGGGCAAAGGTTGGAGGTTTGGTTGAAAAGAAGCCTCGCTTCCTTTGGGTGGCAACACTTGCTGGACTTCTCATTCTGGCTGGCTTCTCATCAACCCTAAAGGTAAGCGGCCTCTCAACTGCCGATAGCTTTACAGGAAATCCAGAGTCGGTTGTAGGTCAAAAGCTTTTACTCAATCACTTCCCAGGGGGAGAAGGTGATCCGACAAAGGTCATTCTCAATCCAGGTGATGTACAAAAGGTAACCGCTGTATTGGAAGGCATAGACGGAGTTACGGATGTATCGCCTGACTTTGGTCAACCAGTTACACCTGGTGCACCATTACCTGCGTTAAAAGTAGTAGAGGGAAAGACCGTTCTTAATGTAACTCTGGCATCATCACCCGACTCCACCGAGGCACGGGAGTTGATTCCTGAGATCAGAACAGAGCTTAAGAAGATCGATAACGACATTCTTGTGGGAGGCACAACTGCGGTCTATTACGACACAGATGTCGCCTCGCATCACGACAACAACACAGTTATCCCCGTTGTTTTGATTCTCATTACGATCATTCTAGGATTGCTATTGCGCAGCATCTTAAGCGCCGTCCTGCTTCTTGGAACCGTAGTGCTTTCATATTTTGCAACCCTTGGTGTGTGTGCTTTGGTCTTTAATCACATCTTTGGCTTTGCCGGAGGCGATACATCCTTCCCATTATTTGCCTTTATTTTCTTGGTAGCTCTTGGTATTGATTACAACATCTTCCTTATGACTCGCGTGCGTGAAGAAAGTGAAAAGCTGGGTACAAGGGCGGGCGTGATTAAGGGATTGACAGTCACTGGTTCTGTTATTACTTC
>CAIMCU010000141.1 GCA_903839585.1 uncultured Actinomycetes bacterium
CTGAAATCGACCCACAGTTAGCGGCAAAACACGCTCGAATTGTTGCTACAGGGCGAAGCGATTATCCAAACCAGATCAACAACGTTCTCGCATTCCCAGGTCTATTCCGCGGATTACTCGACGCAGGAGTTTCAAAGATCACCGATGAGATGTTGGCTGCGGCAGCTGTTGCAATCGCAAGCTGCGTCTCTACAGCGCAGCTCAATGAATCCTTCATCATTCCTAGCGTCTTTGACCCAGCTGTAACACCTGCTGTATCGAGTGCGATCTTCGAAATTGCAAAGAAGCAGAAGAAGTAAATATGAGCGCGAATATCTCTGTTAAGCCATCAAGCGTTGATGGACAGGCAACGGTACTTACTCAAGAGGCTATCGAGTTCGTAGCCCACTTAGATAGAAAGTTTCATGCTCGTCGAGATGAACTACTTGCAGCACGAAAAGTCCGTCGCGACAGGATTGGCGCCGGCGGAGCTTTAGATTTTCTCCCAGAGACTAAGTCAATCCGTGAAGGTGATTGGAAGGTAGCCCCAGCTCCAAAGGCTCTGCAAGATCGCAGAGTAGAGATGACAGGCCCGGCAACACCGAAGATGGCGATTAACGCACTGAACTCGGGCGCAAAGATTTGGTTAGCCGATCTAGAGGACTCATGTACTCCACATTGGAAGAGCGTTATTGAAAGCCAGGTCGTACTGCGCGGAGTTATTCGCCGCGAGTACTCATACACAGACCCATCAACACAAAAGCTTTATAAGTTAAATGATGGAGATCTAGCAACGATCGTTATGCGCCCTCGTGGTTGGCACTTTGATGAGCGCAATATGACGGTAGATGGTCGCCCAGTTGTCGCAGGGCTCTTTGACTTTGGTATGTACTTCTTTCACAACGCAAAGGAGCTTCTTGCACGTGGTGCAGGTCCTTACTTCTATCTTCCAAAGATGGAGAGCCACTTAGAAGCTCGTCTTTGGAATGAGGTCTTTGTTGAGGCACAAAACTTTTTAGGAGTTCCACAAGGATCAGTTCGTGCAACTGTATTGATTGAAACTATTCCTGCAGCTTATGAGATGGATGAGATTCTCTACGAACTTCGCGATCACATGAGCGGACTCAACGCCGGACGCTGGGATTACCTCTTCTCCATTATCAAGACCTTCCGCGATCGCGGTACCGATTACTTGATTCCAGATCGCAGCGCAGTCACCATGACAGCCCCGATGATGAAGGCGTACACAGGCCTTCTTGTGCAGACCTGTCACAAGCGCGGAGCTCATGCAATCGGCGGAATGGCTGCCTTTATTCCAAGCCGCAAAGATGAAGAGATTAACCGCGTCGCCTTTGAAAAGGTGCGCGCAGATAAGACCCGCGAATCTGGTGATGGCTTTGATGGTTCCTGGGTTGCACACCCTGATCTAGTCCCCGTCTGCCGCGAGATCTTTGACTCAGTGCTTGGCACAAAGCCAAACCAGATCGATAAGAAGCGCGAAGATGTGCACACAACGGCTGCCGACTTAGTTGATGTTAAATCAACACCTGGACAAATCACCGAAGTTGGACTTCGCAACAACATTGATATCGCACTTCAATACCTTGCAGCATGGCTTGCAGGTAATGGCGCAGTTGGTATCCACAACCTTATGGAGGATGCAGCAACGGCTGAGATTTCTCGCTCACAGATTTGGCAACAGGTCCACAACAAAGTTACCTACGATGACACCGGTGCAACAGCGACAAAAGAGCTAGTAAGCAAGGTTCTCGAAGGCGAGATGGCACGACTTATATCTGAGGGCTTTGACGCACAAAAAGTAGCGGAGGCTGCGAAATTATTTGAGCGCGTGAGCCTAGATGATAACTATGCGGACTTCCTTACACTTCCTGCTCTAGATATGATTGCATGATTATGAGCGCAAAAATCGATCTCGTACTACGTTCACAGAACGTCATGACAGATATTGGCGCTCGGCCTGCATCTATTGCGATTGCAGATGGCAAGGTTGTAACCATCGGATCATTTGATCAAAAGTATGAGTGCACAAATGATTACACCAGCGAAAAGTTCTTACTCCCAGGTGTTGTAGATAGCCACGTTCATATCAACGAACCAGGCCGCACCGAATGGGAAGGCTTTGCATCTGCCACTAAGGCTGCTGCAGCAGGTGGTGTAACAACTGTTATCGATATGCCGCTCAACAGCATTCCTCCA
>CAIMCU010000142.1 GCA_903839585.1 uncultured Actinomycetes bacterium
ATAACAACTACTGTTCGAACAATCTCAAGAGCTGCACCCAATAAGTTATCGATAAATCCAAGTGGGCCTCTAATCAACGTGGCTCGGAATCCACGTGCAACCGCCTGCCCTGCAAAACTTCCGGCGAAGCCACCGAAGACTATGGCTGCAATAGTTAATCCAACACGTTTTAGATCTAGAGACCATTCGTGGGTGAAGTTCAAAGATAGGTAGAGCCCAAGCACGCCGCCACCGATATAACCAATGGTCTTAAAGAGAGTAGACATGAACCCTGTGCGGTATCCAAGAATCGTTGAGCCAGCAACTGTTGCCACAATAATGAGATCGACAATCATGAGAGATCTACTCCTAAGTACTTGTTTGTAAGTGTTACTAACTCTTTCTTTGACTTGATTTCGCCAGACTTCTTAAATGTCACGACACCAGCCTTATCGATAAACCATGTGACAGGAACACCCATGCCAAAGTAGCTGCGTGAACTACCTTGCGTATCAATGAGATTTGGCCAGGTAATCCCGTTGCGAACCACAAAATCCTTCGCATCCTGCGGTTTTGCTTCTTCGACAGCGACACCTACTAACTCAACTTTCCCCTTTGCTTTTTCGTAGAAGCTTCGAAAGTAAGGCATCTCCGCTTTGCAAGTGACGCACCACGATCCCCAAACATTTACCACCATTGGTCCGCGAAGTGCAGAGAGCTGCAGCCCTGGTGTGCCATCGAGGCACTCAACTTCTGGTCCACGAACCCATTTAGTCTCATATGAGATATCGGTACACGGTAGAACCTCACCCGATGCAATCTCTGGAGTTTGCTCGGCGCACCCTGCCAACAACAAGGTGATGAGCAGTACCGACAATCTCTTCATCGAAAATCCGCATCCGTCTTTACTAGCAACTTTGCCTTTGCTTTGTCCATCTCACCGATTCCAAAGGATGGGCAGAGCTTTGCAACTGGACATGCACCGCAAGCTGGCTTTCGTGAATGACAGATACGTCTTCCATGCCAAATCATTCGCTGTGACAAGTTGGTCCACTCCTTTTGAGGTATCAACTCTCCCACTTCAAACTCAACTTTGACCGGATCTTTATGGCTTGTCCATTCAAATCTGCGGGATAGTCGCCCAAAGTGTGTATCGACCGTTATGCCTGGAGTATCGAAGGCGTGTCCGAGTACAACATTTGCGGTTTTTCTTCCAACTCCTTGCAATGTAATCAACTCTTCAAGGGTTGATGGGACTTGACCGTCATACGCCTCAACGAGCCTTGTTGCCATCGCTTTAATATGTCGGGCTTTCGCACGGTAAAAACCGGTTTGGAATATCAACTCTTCAAGCTCCGGCAGAGATGCACCTGCATACGCTTTAGCGTTCTTGTACTTTTTAAACACCGCTGGCGTAACTTTATTGACACGTTTATCTGTGCACTGCGCTGAAAGAATAGTGGCGACAATTAATTGGAGAGGGTTCTCAAAATCCAACTCACAGCGAATATCTGGATAAGTTTTGGTGAGAACCCTATAAACAGCCCGGGCCTCTCTTCGAGTTTCACTATCTGGGGCCATGCGAGTAAACTACCCACGTGCCCCTAGAAGATGAAGTCGTACGTAGAGCTCCGCTCTTTACGGCGCTCGATGAAGCAGCCGCTGCCTCTCTTCGTGCCACGATGGACTCAGTCAAGATTTCCAAGGGCGGAGTTCTCTTTAAAGAGGGCGATGATGGAGAGCACCTCTACGTAATCTTGGATGGAAAGTTAAAGCTTGGCACATCCAGTAAAGATGGCCGTGAAAACCTTCTCTCAATCCTTGGTCCCGGCGAGATGTTTGGTGAACTATCACTATTTGATCCAGGACCACGCACCTCAACAGCCACAGCTGTTACCGATGCAAAACTGCTTTCACTTAGCCATGAAAAGGTAATCCCTTGGCTTAAGCAGAACCCTGAGGTCTCTTTGCAGTTGCTGGCACGTCTGGCGCAACGACTTCGTCGTACAAATGAAGCTGTTGGAGATTTAGTCTTTTCTGACGTTCCAGGTCGTGTAGCAAAAGCTCTTATCGATTTAGGAGAGCGTTTTGGTAAGCCAAGCGCTGAAGGGTTACTTGTTCATCACGACCTAACTCAAGAGGAGCTTGCCCAG
>CAIMCU010000143.1 GCA_903839585.1 uncultured Actinomycetes bacterium
AGATCGCGTTGTTGGCGCCCCACAAAAGATTCGCTGGACATACTCAGATGCAAAAGCACTCGAAGAAGCCGTAGCCCACACTCTCCACAAAACCCATGGCCTCAAAGTCACCACCGTTCGCTTCTTCAACACCGTCGGCCCGCGCCAAACAGGTCAATACGGAATGGTCGTCCCTCGCTTTATCCAAGCAGCCCTTAACAACGAAGACATCGTCATCTATGACGATGGCAGCCAATCTCGAGTCTTCTGCCACGTCGAAGATGCTGTGCGCGCAGTAATCACACTTTCAGAAACCGATTCAACAATCGGCGATTACTTCAATGTCGGTGGTACCGGCGAAATCACCATTAAGGAACTCGCAACCAAAATCATCGAGCGCACTAATTCAAAATCCACCATTAAGCACATCCCATATACAGAGGCTTACCCTGCTGGCTTTGAGGATATGCAGCGTCGAGTTCCCGATATCACCAAGATTAATAAGGCAATTAATTGGCAACCAACTCATACCCTCGAATCAATCATCGATTCAGTAGCTGCAAGCCTTAAGAAATAGAACTAAAAAATTAAAGGCCGTGCGCCTGAGGCAACTTTCCAGTTGCATCAAATACATATGGCGCACTAGCCATTATTTCCTTCGTACCAACCACGTCATGCTTCGTAATCACAATTGCAATATCAGCACCACTTAACTCAGATGATTTCTCTCCATGCCACGTGCCCACAACGTCATCGTGCCAAGCAACAACTGCTCCTTGTGCACGGAGATGTTCAATGACAAGCTCTGCTGCAGTCTCACGAACATCTGCCACATTCGGCTTATAGGCAACTCCCACAACGAGAACGCTCTTTCCTTGCAGTGAGCCACCATGATCTGCCTCGACACGATCAACCACGTACTTAGACATCTCTAGGTTGACTTCATTTGCACGGCGGATAAATGTCGCTGGTACTCCACGCTCTTCGGCAACGGCCGCCAAATACGTTGGATCAACAGGTATGCAATGACCACCAACTCCGGCACTAGGCGTGAACTTCATAAAGCCATACGGCTTCGTGTTGGCCGCATCGAGCGTTTCATAAACGCTAATCCCAAGGGCATTTGTGATCTGAGCAAACTCATTTACAAGTGCAATATTCACTTGTCTAAATGTATTTTCAAATAGCTTGGCAGCCTCTGCGACCTCAGGTGAAGAAACTTCAACTAATTTGTCACAGAACTTAGAGTAGAAATCTCGCGTCTTTTCTGATGCTTCTGCTGTCAGGCCTGAATAAAGTCTTGGAGTATTTCTCTGGTTGTAGTCGCCACGACCTGGGTCAACTCTTTCAGGTGAAATTGCATAGAGGTGTTCAAGCTTTCCACCTGAATACTTTTCGATTGCGGGTTTAATGTATCTTCTAATCGTTCCTGGAAATGAAGTTGACTCATTGATGATTAGAGCCTGATTCTTAAGATTTTCTCCAACCGTCTTGCACGCAGCTTCAATGAAAGTTAAATCGGGTTGGCGGTCTTTGGTGAGAGGTGTTGGCACTGCGATGACGACAATATCTGAACCATTGATATCGGAGCCGTCGGTTGTTGCTCGATATCTCCCCGCCTTGATCCAACCCTTGAGAACTGAGCTTTCAACGCCTTCAATGTGTGAAATCCCTTGGTTGAGTTGATTGACAATTCGCTGATTGTTATCAAAGCCAACGACTTCATAGAACTCGCCAGCATAGGCCGAAATCGTAAGGCCAACATAACCCTGCCCGATTATTGAAACTTTCATTTACTTGGCTGTTACATCTGAATTCAATGGATCCAAACGATTCAAGTTTTTCAGGGCTTCAGCTTTCTCTTCCTCGGTTGAAGCTTGAATAGAGTAAAGGGCCAACCAAGAATTAAAGTCATTCG
>CAIMCU010000144.1 GCA_903839585.1 uncultured Actinomycetes bacterium
AGAAAGGGAGTACCAGATTGATCCCCAATCTGGACCGCGGTTTAGATTTAAATCATAGAAGCGCCACCAGGCCTGTGGAGTTGTTAATGCAACAGGCAGGTTTATTACAAGAAAGGTAGTTAAGGTAACTGCGCTAAACCTAAGAAACTTACCGAGTTCAGATCTGCGCCAAAAGATAAAGAGGATTGGGAAGATTAAGAAGATTGGCATGAACTTTGTAGAGATCGAGACCCCCAAAGCAAGTGCGCTGTAATCAAGTTTTTTCCGGTCAAACCAATAGATAGCAGCAAGCATAGAAATAATCGCCCACATATCCCAGTTAATAAAGAGCGATCCAATCGCAGCAGGCGCGACCAAAGTCAGATGCGCATACTCTGGACGAACTCTTCTCACAAGTAAGGCGCATGCGATAAATAGAAGTGAGAGAGCGATCGCATTGATGTAGAAGTAGGCGGTAGCGCTCTTATCTGGTGTGATCTTTGCAAACACCCACATGAGTACGCCTGTAACTACCGGATACTCAACCGAACTCTCACCGCTTCCAAAGGCCCATGCGCCATCCTTTAAGCCTCGCTCACCATAGAGCGCTGGTATGTCTGAGTAACATGCATGCACATACTGATTTGGTGTTTGCCAGTTGTTTTCAACGCAGTAGTTAAACTTTAGAAAACTTAAACCGCAGGCAAGAATCGCTAGAGCTAAAAACGCTCGCGTACCTTTTTGCAAAGCTCGCTACTTCGACTTCGGCTTTTGAACACCGCCACTTGTCATGACAACGGGTTCAAGTCCACCAACGTTTGCTGGCGCTGGGAAGCTCATTACCGGCTCACCTTTGAGCGCACCCTTCATAAATGCGGTCCAGATTCGCGCCGGGAAGGTTCCTCCAGTTACGGAGTTCAACCCACCGATTCCATTGAGTGACTCTGAAGCGCTATCGCGGAACATCGCAACGGATGCGGCTAACTGTGGTGTGTATGCGCTAAACCAAGCAGATGCATTTGATTGTGATGTTCCAGTTTTTCCAGCGGCTGGACGACCAAGACTTAACGCAGCAGCACCGGTTCCACCGTTAACTACCTCTTTCAAAGCGTAGGTCAGATCGGCCATGACATCCTTAGCAAAGACTTCCTGTGTTTGCTGTTGTCCTTCATAGAGAACACCCTTATTTGGACCTGTAACAGATGCGACTAAGTAAGGCTTTGCTTGGACTCCTTGAGCGGCGAATGTTGCATAAGAGTTTGCAACATCGATTACGTGCGGACTTGCAACACCAAGTGAAACGGAGGGTGCGGGAACCATCGCAACGTTCTCAGGGATTCCTGCACGGCGTGCTGCATCGACAACTCTCTCAAGCCCTGCCTTTTGTCCAAGGGGAACGTAGATGGTGTTAATCGAGTGCTTTGTTGCAAAAAGTAGATCCACCTGACCCCAACCCTCATTGCCGTAGTTGGATACCTCATAATCTTTTCCTAAATCATCAAATATCTGTGGAGAGTCACCGTTCCACATCGATGTCAGCGGAATACCCGCTTCAAGGGCTGCAATAAGTGCAAAGGGTTTAAATGTAGAACCAGCAAGTGCGATCGACTGTGTTGCATCGTTGAGTTGGCGAGTTACATAATCTGCTCCGCCATACATTGCGATGATTTCACCCGTGCCTGGTCTGATTGCAACAAGGCCAATGTGAAGATTGTCGGGAGCCTTCTTTGGGTAAAGCTTTGATACCGCATCGACGGCTGACTGCTGAGCCTGCTCAACGATGGTTGTCTTAACAACTAAACCACCAACCTGCATCTGCTCTTCAGTAAATCCATGCTTAGTTAACTCTTTTTGAACTGCGTCGATGATGTAGCCCTTAGGCCCACTCAAAGATCCCGATGTTGTTCGTGGCATTACAGCCGGAAGTTTGGCTTTAGCCGCTTGCTCCTCAGTAATCCACTTCTCACTCTTCATTCCCTCAATGACATATGCAAAGCGGTTCTCAAGCCGCGTTGCATTTTCCTCTGACAACACCGGATCGTATAAACCTGGTGATCGCAAAATACTGGCTATAACAGCTGATTGAGAGAGTGTTAACTGATCGACGTTGCGATTGAAGTACTGCTGCGCAGCGGTCTGTACACCGTATGAGCCGCGCCCAAAGTAAATGGTGTTGAGATAGTTCTCAAAGATTTCATCCTTGGTCATCGCATTCTCTAGCTTTAAGGCGATAACTAACTCTTTAATCTTTCTTTGGATACTTCTCTCAGGGGTAAGAAAGGCTGTTTTGGCATACTGCTGAGTGATGGTCGAACCACCTCTGCCATTTCCTAAACTTAAAATATTGTCGATCACAGCACTTGCAAGACCTGTAATGCTAAAAGCACGGTTTGAATAGAAGTTTCTATCTTCGGCGGCAAGAACACCGTTGCGAACATTTAACGGTATTTGAGTGAGTGGAAGAATCTGTCGGTTCTGTGCACCGATGCGCCCAATCTCATTTCCATTTGCATACTGAATAATGGTGGATTGGCTATTTACATAAGAGTTCGGGTCAGGGATATCGACTGTAAACCAGGCCAAAGCAAAGAGGGTTGATCCGGCTACAAAGCCAAAGCCACCAAGAAAGATCGCAGCGCGGATGAGCTTTTTACGAATCATTTGTAAAGGTTACCCTTTAACCCAATCTTCATCCTCGAGCGTGCGTACTCGACGGGGTGGTTTCCTATCTTTGCCATCACCTAATAGATAGGTAGCGCATAAATGGTTCCAAGAACACTCTCTGCAGACTTCAACGATATAGACGGAGAACTCACCAAACTCTTTCTCCATTTCTAGAAGCTCCTCGGGGGATTTAATCCGCCCAGAGAACTGACCTAACTGGTCACCAAAGGTGTAGCGAATCTCAACAAGTGATGCCTTCTTACAAACTGGGCAGTTACGGTCAACCTTTTCACCGTGGTACTTCGCAGCTCTCATGAGATAGGGATCGGCATCGCATGCATCAACTACTCCGCGAAAGAGACCCAAAAGGGTCGCCCTCTTATCGAGTGAGTAATCGATATATGCACGTTTGGATTTCATAACGGAGCAAGAATAAACCTCTTTCCTTAGAGTTTCTAAAGAAGGCTCTATAGGCTTGGCACATGAACTTTCTGCAGCTGCTCCGGGAGAAGGGGCTGGCTCGATTACTGCGAGTTCGCTGGAGCGGGCAGATTACCGATGGTGTCTTTCAAAGCGCCCTTGCATCCTTTGTTCTCTTTTCTCCAGAGAGACAGGCCAGCGCAGTAAACGCCGCCGTTGCATTCGCCGTTGTACTACTTCCTTACTCAATCATCGGACCTTTCGTTGGAACAGTCCTTGATCGCTTTTCAAGACAGCGCGCAATCTTGTACTCAAACCTCGTGCGAGCAGCGACCCTCGTTGCTGTTGCAACCTTAATCTTTCAAGGCCGAACTGGAGTTGAGTTAACCGCCTTTGTGTTAATCGCCTTTGGAGTAAACCGATTAATTCTTGCAGGACTTTCTGCGGGTATCCCGTTAGTTATCGAGGCTAAGTCCTTGATCTCTGCTAACGCACTCGCTGTAACTGGTGGCTCTGTGTGGGTTGTACTCGGTGGCGGAATCGGGCTTGGACTTCGACGACTGCTTGGTTCGGATGCAACAGCAAATCACGCCGACGCTTTCATAGTTTTGTTTGCAGCGATGGGTTACTTAGTAACTGCGCTCTTTGCATCGCTTTTGAAAAAGCGAGAGATCGGTCCGATGGATCATGAGATTGTTGAAGGAAGTTTCAAACAAGGCTTTATTGAGATGCGTGAAGGCTTTAAATTCCTACGAATCCATGTAGATGCAGCGCGAGGAATAGCTGCAACAGCCATACATCGCGGTGGATTAACAGCGCTGACATTGACAGCCTTACTCCTTGAACGAAACACATTTCACGATCCAG
>CAIMCU010000145.1 GCA_903839585.1 uncultured Actinomycetes bacterium
GTTTCCACCCAGCTCCATTGAACAACGAATGACGCTATCTGATGCTTCACGTAGAAGTAGCTTTCCTACCTGCGTAGAACCTGTAAATGAAAGGTTCTTTAAACGTGGATCGTGAAGCATTTTGCTGATTGATTCGCCGACCTTTGAAGGCATGATGACATTTACAACACCCTTTGGTACTCCGGCTCGTTCCAAGATATCTACGATTGCGAGCGCTGTTAATGGAGTCTCTCCAGCTGGCTTCAAAATCATTGTGCAACCAGCTGCGATCGCTGGGCCTATTTTGCGTGTTGCCATTGCAGCAGGAAAGTTCCACGGTGTAATTAAAAGTGAAACACCTATTGGTTGATGGGTTACAAGAATTCGCTTGTCACCATTTGGCGCTTTACGAAAATCACCTGGAACTCGAACAGCTTCCTCTGCAAACCAACGGAAGAACTCAGCTGCGTAAGTGACTTCAGCCTTTGCATCGGTGACTACCTTGCCGTTTTCACGGGAGATTATCTGCGCGAGCGAGTCAACCTCAGCCGTCATGAGTTCAAAGGCTTTGCGCAAAATTTCGCTACGAACGCGGGGAGCTGTTTTGGCCCATGAGGCTGCGGCACGGTCGGCGGCGGCTAGAGCTGCTTCACATTCGGCATCGCCAGCGGTCGCTACTTGGGTAATAACTGAGCCATCACTTGGATCTAGGACATCTAAAGTGCCGCTGCCATCTACCCATTGACCATCTATATACATCTGATTGCGCATATGATGAGCATACTAATTAGGTCAGAAAATGCGCTAGTTGCACTAAATGCAACGAACGAAGGAGATGCTGGTGGCAAAGTCTTGGACAGATGGTGCGCCGCAGCCTGTTGTTCTTCAAGAGCACGCGCAGCTTAAGGATCCCTTAAGTTACAAGATTAAGCGTGCATTTCTAGGTGGAGCGCTTAACAGACATACCTTGGGCCATCAAAGATTAAGCAAAAGGTACGCCCTAGGAATTCTCTCCTCTGACTGTATTTCATCCTCGGCTTATGGCAGCGAACAGATTCTTATCGCCCTGCTTCCAGCCTTCGGTCTGGCAGCTTTTGCAATCTTGATGCCGATGACAGCGGTTGTAATTGTCATCCTTATTATTATTACTCTGTCTTATCGCAACGTCATACACGTATATACGAAAACTGGCGGTGCATACATAGTTGCTCGCGATAACTTCGGTCCAGTTGTTGCACAGATAGCCGCAGTTGCTTTGATGTTGGATTACATCGTTACGCTTGCAATTCAATCTGCCGCCGGCGTCGCAGCAATTATCTCCACATTCCCATCCTTAGAGCCATGGAAGCTTCCGATGATTTTCACGGTGATAGTTCTCTTAACTTATGGAAACCTTCGTGGCGTTAAAGAGGCCGGAAAAGCTTTTGCATTCCCAACCTACTTCTTCGTTGGATGTATGTTGATTGTTTTTGGAATGGGCTTTTGGCGACTCTCTCAAGGCACTCTTCCAGTCCTAGCCACAGATCTTCCCGGTGCGGTAGAGGTAGGAGAGGCACAAGGCTTACTTACATTCGCTGCGATATTCATTCTTCTTAAAGCTTTTGCCAATGGTGGATCTTCACTAACGGGATTAGAGGCAATCTCCGATGGAGTTGCCTTATTCCGCGAACCAGAGCATGTAAATGCAAAGCGAACCCTTGTAATTATGAGCACAATTCTTGGCACTCTCGTTCTGGGAGTCTCCTGGTTTGCCCATCATATTCAGGCGATGCCATATGAATCAGGCACACCAACGGTGATATCGCAGATCGCAAAAGCGGCTGTGGGCACAGGTGCATTTGGAACCGTTATGTTTATCATGGTTCAGCTTGCAACGATGTTAATTCTCTTTGCTGGCGCCAACACAACATATAGCGCCTTTCCATTGCTATGTAACTTCGTTGCAACAGATGGTTACCTCCCTCGACAGTTAACTAAACGTGGACACCGTCTTGCATTCTCAAATGGAATCCTGCTTCTGGCCGGTGGTGGAGCGCTCCTAGTACTCATCACTGCTGGATCGGTTGAACACCTTGTTGCTTTCTATGCACTCGGCGTATTTACAGGATTTACATTGGCCGGTTTTGGCATGACCAAATACACGCTTCGCAATCGCACAGAGGGTTGGCGATTGCGTGTAGCTATCAACGGCCTGGCGGGAACCGTCTCATTCGTAATCGTGATTATCTTCTCGGTCGTTAAGTTCACAGATGGTGCATGGATGGTCTTGATTACAGCCCCTATTTTGGTTGTGAGCTTCCTACGTCTTCGCCGACAGTACACACGAGAAGTTGAAGCGCTGTCAGTTCGACAGGAACAAGAGCGAGCCACAACTATTGTTCGTCACGATGTAACCGTTCTAGTAGATAACGTAGATATCGCAACCGTTGGCGCAATTAGGTACGCAAGAAGTTTAAAGCCTCGTAACCTTTCTGCTGTTCACTTTGTCATTGATGATCGACGTGCAGAAGAGATTCAAAAGGCTTGGGCAGCCTCTGATGCCCTCGATGATGTGACTCTCGAGCTCATCGACTGTCCCGACCGTCGTTTAGCTAACGCTGCGCTTGAGTATTCGATTCGCATGACTGAAAAATCTGATGTTGAGTTAACTCTTCTACTACCTCGTAGATCATATTCACGCTTCTTAGGAAGACTCTTGCATGATCAAACCGCAGAAGAGATTGCTGCACCCATTTCTCAGCTACAAAGAGTTGTTGCAACCATCGTTCCATTCGATGTTGATCGAATTACGAGTGGAAGCTCAGTAGTAACTCACCAGGAAAGTAAGCCTGTACTTGTACAAAAACCTAAGGTTGAAGCCTTTAAACCAGTAAGAGATGTCGTGAAACCGATAGAGGCTGTTAGTCACTATCAAGAAAACGTCACCCCAATTTCAGAGATCGAATGGCGCAAACGTGCGCATGTTCAAGGACAGGTAACAGCCATTAAGGCCGCTCCGCGTGGTTCATCTCCTCTGCTCGAGGTAGAGATTTGGGATCAAACAGGTGGTGTAACTCTTCAGTTCTTGGGCCGACGTGAAATCGCTGGTTTAGAAGTTGGATCAAAGATGCGTGCAGAGGGAATGGTTGGTGAAGCCGAGGGTTCTCTAACAATTTTGAACCCATCTTACGAGCTAATCGTTTAGTTTCGTTGCCCTTCAAAGAAACTCTTTAATACCGCGGCACAATCATCAGCTAAAACACCGGCGGTGACATCTACTTTATACAACGCCCTTGGATCCCTTAGGACATCCCAAACCGAACCAACTGCACCAGCCTTCTCGTCCCAAGCTCCAAAAATCAGATGAGAGATACGAGATTGTGCAATTGCACCGGCGCACATTGCACACGGCTCCATCGTGACGACCAGTGTGCATCCATCTAATCGAGAGTTTTGAAGACGTGATGTAGCCGCCCTTATCGCGACAATCTCAGCATGTGCGGTGGGATCATTGTTTTTCTCCCGCTCATTTGAGCCACGGCCAATTACTACACCGTCACGATTCACCACGATCGCTCCTACGGGAACATCACCTGATAACTTTGCTGA
>CAIMCU010000146.1 GCA_903839585.1 uncultured Actinomycetes bacterium
AACCCTTTGCCAGAGTCCTTCCAGATATCTGGATTAATCCATCTGAAGTTAGTTGTAAACCTACTCCTTCTAGAGGCTTGCCCTCGTAGATACAACCTCCACACGTCTCAGTCATTCCGTAGCTCTCAATAATCTTGATACCAACTGCATCTGCTTGCACTCTTAGTTGAGAAGATAGCGCTGCGCCACCAACTACAACGGCTTTAGCTTCTTGCAGGTGGTTAAGAAGCTCAGCATCACCATTGAGGGCACGAAAGAGTTGTGTTGGAACTATGGATGTGAAATCAGCTTGCGGATAAGTTCCAGTGTGATCTCGAAGATCTATTGGGGTTGTACCCAACTCTATAGATCTGAGTAGAACATTAACTCCTGCGATATGAGTTAGCGGAAGAAGCAATGACCAACGCGCACCTGAAGTTGCACCAAGGAACATATTTGATGCCTTCGCGCTAGCCCGAAGTGCCTGCGCTGTTAATCCAACCTCTTTTGCCTCGCCTGTGCTTCCACTGGTTGCAACGATGAGGGCGATTTCGGAGGAGACCGATGTAGCCGAGCACTTAGTAAGGGCTAAAGCGGGAGCGGAGTTTTCTAAGCTCTGTGTGAGATGGGACATCAACTCCGCCAGGCTCCACGAAGGATCGACCAGGCGAACTTCTCGTTGTGACGTGAACTCCATTGCACGCGTAGGCTATCGCTCGTAGTCGAAGATGGAGGAATCGTGAGCAAGCCGATCAAGCGTGATTTTGGTGACCGGAGTATCCCAACCTGGGTAAGCGGCCCTGGTGGAGAAAGCTTTACCGACATTAAGTATCAAACCGCCGATGGCATGGCGAAGATTTCAATTAACCGCCCAGAGGTGCGTAACGCTTTTCGCCCACAAACAATTATTGAGCTTCAATCTGCTTTTGCACTTGCACGTGATAACCAAGAGGTCGGAGTCATCATCTTTACGGGTGAAGGCACTGAAGCGTTCTGTTCCGGTGGTGACATCAGCGTACGTGGCGATGATGGTTATCTCGGAGAAGATGCATTGGGCAAACAAGGCATTGGCCGACTCAACGTTTTAGATTTACAGGTTCAAATTCGTCGCACGCCAAAACCGGTTGTTGCTATGGTCGCAGGTTGGGCTATTGGTGGAGGACATGTTCTCCACGTCGTATGCGATTTAACTATCGCTGCAGATAATGCAAAGTTTGGTCAGACAGGACCGATGGTTGGATCATTTGATGGCGGATATGGATCAAGCATTCTTGCTGCAAGTGTGGGACAAAAGAAGGCGCGTGAAATTTGGTTTATGACCCGTCAATACGATGCCCAAGAGGCTCTATCCATGGGACTTGTAAATACTGTGGTTCCGCTGAAAGAGCTTGAAGCTGAGACAGTTTCATGGTGCCGCGAAATGCTTCGCAACTCACCACTTGCACTTCGACTTTTGAAATCTAGTTTAAATGCAGCAGATGATGGCATGGCAGGGGTTCAGCAACTTGCAGGGGATGCGACCCTTCTCTTCTACTTAAGCGAAGAGGGCCAAGAAGGTCGTGATGCATACAAAGAGAAGCGTCCGCCTAACTTTGGAAAGTTTCCTAAGCGCCCATAATTTATGTCACTTCAACTCTTTGAAAGCATGCGGGTAGTTTCACTACCCATGCGCACAAACTTTCGAGGCGTTAATCATCGTGAGGTCGTGCTATTTAAAGGCGAGTATGGCTGGGGAGAGTTTTCCCCATTCCTAGAG
>CAIMCU010000147.1 GCA_903839585.1 uncultured Actinomycetes bacterium
TGCGTACCGATGCACTCGATGCAATCGCCGCTGCAAGCATTAAGCGTGGGGGAGGAACCTCCAACTTCCTGGGTTATCACGGATATCCGGCGACAATCTGCATATCTGTTAACGATGAGATTGTTCATGGAATTCCAGGGGACCGAGTTATTAACGATGGAGATGTTGTCTCAATCGATTGTGGAGCAATCATTGAAGGTTGGCATGGAGATGCGGCGTTTTCAGTAGGGGTTGGCAACGTTGATCCAGCTGATAAGAAGATGATGGATGTCTGTGAAGAGTCGATGTGGCGAGGAATCGCTGCTGGAAAGCTGGGTGGGCGCTTAACTGATATTGGTTATGCAATTGAGCAGTACACAAACTCGCAAGGAAAGTACGGAATCCTTCAGGAGTACGGCGGACACGGCATCGGTACTGAGATGCACCAAGAGCCACATGTTCTTAACTTCGGTAAGGCTGGAAATGGCCCAGAGCTAGTTGTTGGTATGGCACTGGCAATCGAGCCGATGATTACACGTGGTTCGCCAAAGACCCACGTATTGGCAGATGACTGGACAGTTGTTTCCAACGATGGCTCACGGGGATCTCACTTCGAAAACAGCTTCGCGATTTTGCCTGATGGCAAGCCCTTTGTTCTAACCTCCATAGATGGTGGCAAAGCCAAGTTAGCCACGCTTGGCGTAGAGGTATCAGACTTACTTATTTAACCTTTACATTCTAGGATGCACGAGTGAGTCAGCAAGATCAGATTGAGTTCACCCTCTGGTTACGAGAAAACCAGACGAGCTTTCTGCGCGCTGCTAAGGTGATTTGTTTTGATACACAAAATGCAGAGGATGTTCTGCAGGAAGCTCTAGCCGATGTTTACAAGCGCTGGAGCAAGGTTCGTGCTCATGAAAACCCTGAGGCCTACCTCATGCGCGTCATGGTGAGCAAGCACGCAGACATGCGCCGCAAGTGGCTGCGCCGGCAGCAAGAGAAAGAAACTAGTTGGGATCTTGCTGAAAACATTCGTGAGATTGCAGATCACTCTGATGATGTAACTCAACGTCTGCTTGTACAAGCCGCCCTTAAATCCTTGAGCGCGGCCCAACGTGCTGTCTTGGTTTTGATTTATGAGCACGGGATGGTCTTGCGGGAAGTAGCCGATGTTTTACAGATTCCTGTTGGAACCGCAGCATCACATTTAGCTCGAGGAAAGGCAGCGGTTGCCGCCTATATTGAACTTGTACCTGAGCTTGAAAAATCCGCAAAGAAAGAGCTCGGCCCAACTGCTACAGTGCAAAATGAGCTCGAAGTTATAATCGCAGAGGTGGTGGAAAACAATGAGTGATATTGATCCACTTATCAAACGCGAAATGAACTGGATGGCTCTTGGTGTACTTGAAAACCGCGACCTCGCACCAATCATTATCGCTCGAGTTCGCAGACAAAGAATTCGCCGTGCACTCCTTTCCGTATTGGCTGTTATCGCTATCGGAGGAGTTAGCGTTCTTGGATATGAAATCTTCAGAGATGATAACCAAGCAGTTATTGTCACTGAAGGGGGAGTAACGGGAGATAACTCACTCACCGCACCAGAGATAATCGGAGTTCAATCTGATTACCCAGTTACCTGGGAGCAAAGTATTGGAGACTTCGGTGCAATAAGTAGCGCTGGAGGAATCGGCGATACTCTCGGAGGATTGACCGCAGTTGGCCTAAAGATCTCTTGGGAGCGCTGCGGAAAGATTCAATGCCCAGTCACATGGATTCTTAGCATTGAGAATCGAACAAAGGATTTAATCTCCACTTCTCCATCTCTTGCAATCTTTACTCAGCACACTCCATTGGTTAGTGATTCAAGACCAACAACCGTGCTGCCTGGGGGCAAGGCTCTACTCGTCTTTAGCTTCCCGGAGTTTCAGGACAATCTGAAGGTTTCACCGAGCGCAAGCTGGCAGTGGAACTGGTACTTAGCCCAACTACGCTGAGATTTGACCATCTGCGCTCTATTTCTTACCCCTTACATCGCATAAATTAGCCCTCATCACACGGTGATGTGCGTGAAGACCATTCTCTGGCCTTCACCTATCTATATGGGGGAAATGTGAAAAGAACACTAATCGCGGGAGCTAGCGCACTCGCACTTATCGCAAGCCTTTTCGTTGCTGTACCTGCAACAGCTGCAACGATCAAGCTTCCAATCACTGACATGAACGCTTGTTCTGTCGCAAATGGCATTTACTGTGTTGAGTCGGTTGAAGTAACAACCGCTGACGGAAAACGTATTCCACTGGAGTACGTTCTAGCCGGTCAGGCTGTTCCGGCCGCGAAGGCTCCGACAGATCTTATGGCGCCAGTTGCCCGCATTAAAGACAACAAAGTTTACGATAACAACTGGTGGATGAACCAGTACATGCGTGAAGCGATCACCTCTCCAAAACTATCGATCATTGATTTTTCATCTTTGTTAGGAACAGCTGCACATCCTGAGCAGGGTGCAAAGTACGATACTAAAAAGAAGATCTACGACATCACCAAGGCAACCGAGTCATATAGCCAAGAGATTGACTGTTATGACCAAACATCCAGAAACTCATCCAAGAAGGTTTTCAGTGAGTGCTACCGTGGAAGCTTAGGCTTTATTGTTGATAATGAAGTTCGTATGATTTTCTACTATCAAACACCTGAGTTTGCCGCAAAGGAGTTGGTGCAGTTCAAAGCTACTAAGTATGTAGATTTGACAGAGTTAACAAATACAGAAAAGCGCCGTCCTACATTTGGTGCAACTTACGATGCTGCAACCAAGAAGTTCTCTGCAACTGAGCCAATCATCATTCCTATCTGGGTTACACGTGAATCCATAATTAATGGATGGGCTATCGCTGGTGTGGCAACTGCAGCGCCAACAGTTGCAGATGCAACTGAAGCAACTGCAACCGATGCTGAAAAGACTGAGCTTGCAGCGACAACAGCTAACGCTCCAGAGCCAGGTGTTGCAGTTGCTGCAATGTCTGAGCCAGGTCGAGTACTTGCTGGCCGTTGGACACACTCCAACTGGAAGAATCTTGGACTCGGTGACCTTGGTTATGACGGCCTATTCGTCACAGCCGGAGGTCTTGGCGAGTATCAACGCAGCTGGCTAAAGGTCGACGTTGTTCCTACTCTGACAAAGGGCGAGGCTGATAAGTACGCGGTTAACCTTGCAGGACAGGTTGGAAACAAGGCATACGCTGTAAACCTTGATCCAGATATCTCCATTAAGGTTAAGTTACACATTGGTGAGATGGTTGCAGGCGTTACTTTTGCAATCGGTACCGGTGTTGCTGTCAATCAGCAAAATGAGGGCGAATACAACACAATCACCTTAAGCGGAAGCCCAGTCTCTGTAGCGTTAGCTGCAAAGAAGACTGATTGTTCCGGTGAGACTGGTATTGCGAAGGCAAATGTTCGCCAGTTCCAGTTCTACTCTCCAGCCCAAAACGATGACACAACAGGTTTTGGCGTTGAAGGAACATCTGGTGACATGTTTGTTGGCTCAAACGGTGTTTGCGATCTCAGCTCACCTGTTTGGGCAGACCCTGATAAGAACCCAGGTAGCGGTGATGAGTACTTCACCTGGTCAACAGCAGCTCCTCACTTTGCGCCTGATGGCACAACCGTGAACAAGGGCTTCTACAAAGCTGTTATCCCAGCAGCTGACGCCGCTCTTCTTTGGGGACTTAACAACCCTAACGATGCGGTGACAGCGCTTCAGATCTCTCTCACAACAGAGGAAGGCGGCACTACCGCCTTTACAAAGTCAATCTCCGTCAAGAACAACAAGATCATCATTGACGTAGCTGGCTTTGACTACTCACGCCCTAAGTTAAAGGTTGGAATCAAAAAAGGTTTCAAACCTTCAAAGGCGATGAGCAATAAGACAACAATCACCTGCGTACTAGGCAAGAGCGTTAAGAAGATTACTAACGTTAAGCCAAAGTGCCCAGCTGGATATGTGAAGAAGAAGTAACTCCCAACTTCTTACATATAGATAGTCGAGGTTGATGACCCCCGGCTTGTACCTAGATACAAGCCGGGGCACATCCACAATCAATGATTGGAGTTGCGAGAGTGAGTTATCGACGTTTCAAGAAACTACTTGTGATGCTTGCTGCCTTTTCAATCGCAATGCCAACCTTGGCACATGCAGTAACAGGTGTTGATGAGCAGTGGATCCCTACCTTTTCACCTGGTGCTGGGTACCAGGGTTATTTAGCTAATGAGTCCGCATTCTCAGCCTCCGAAGCTTCTACGTGGTTCAACATGACTACAAGTGATGGAACCCCGCAAGGGAAAGTCACTCAAGTTGCTATCTGTAACACTGGGTCAGAGGCTGGATGTAACTTCTCAGTAAAGTCGATGTATCGCGCCGTTCTTCCAATGTGTGCAAATGAGGCAGATACAAACTGCATATCTGCCGTAATCGCACGGGATAAGGATGGAAAAGATCTGGAGATAAGTAACTCAACCCTTTTCCCTGCAGTTAGCCCCCAGGCTTTTAGCGGAAACTCAGCTCTTGGTGTGCCTCATGGTGGAAGCGGTGTCTTAGTCACTATTCCAGATGCAGCTCATGATGGTGGCAATCAGTATTTAGTAAAGGTAGTTTTTACGGCAAGTAGAAACGTAGGTCAAAGTAAGTTTGACTCTCCGAATCTTTCTGCATCAATTACCGCCGTTAATCCAGTTTCTGGAACTTTTGCAGGTCCGGTTACGATCACCGAAGCGTCAAAGTACGACTCAATTAATAGAATTCTCGTCGGCTCTACCCGTGCTGAAAATGTACAGTTAGATCCACGATTTAAAGTGTGTGCAATGCAATCCAATACAGAGTGCGCTCTTCCTTACGCCGCTCCTAAGGACATTACCTTTGGATTTACTCTGCGAACCGAGCTACCTCTTAAGGGCTGGCTCCATGGCCGTATGAAAAACGCCCTCATCGATCTCAAGCGAAGCGAGACAGAGACTGTACTTACCGTAAGCGCTAATCCAATCTCAGTTCCAACTATCGATGTCTGGTCCCAGAGCTCAGAGCTATCAGATGCCCATGTGGATTACTACGCAAAGAAGGCTTGGTATGGAGAGGGACGTCACTTCCCAGTAAGTGAAACCAACACAGGACTTCCAATCCTCGATGCAGAGAAGACTCGAGACGGAATGAAAAACATCTCCTTCCAGCACATCAATACAAGTTTTTCAGCGGAGTCGATGAGCAACTTCCTTAGATGGCTTCCTGTTGCAAAGGACTAAGCCACCGCGCTTCCAACTCAGTGGCGTTTAGGAACGATGTCCGACTCTGGCTCTGGAAAAGTTGCCCAGTGCTTGAACAAGGAGGCATCTCTTGCTGGGGTCGTAACGACAAACTCAACTATGTATATAGATGGACCACCAACATTCGATAACAAAATTGGAGCCCTCGATTACAAAGTGGCTTCTACCCACTTTCAACCAGATGGCACCACGGTCTTCAAGGGGAGCTACGAACTGATCATGTCCTCAACTATTGGACGTTGCATATACGGTTTTACAGCAGCACCCATTAGGGCAAACATCTCCGTTACCTCTGAGAATGGAGAACCAAACGTTGCCACTACAACCTTTAGAGAAGCAAAGAACTGGATGACCCTGACCGCCTATAACTTCACATTCTCGAGCCCGAAGGTACGTGTAAAGCTCACGCAGAAGAAGAATCAGACATATTCAATTAATTGCGTCAAGGGATCTAAAACAAAGAAGGTAACAGGAACTTCTCCAAAGTGTCCGAGTGGTTTCAGGAAGGCTACATAAAATGAGAAAGCTCACCTCAATCTTGCTAGGACTTATTTTGTCCTTCAGCGCAACCGCTATCGGAAGCGCAGCTGTTAGTTCTGTGGGCGATCCCGGTAGAGCTTGGTCTGTTCCAAATGATGGCCAGCGCGGTGAACACATATTAGGCTTTCTAGATACATTCCCTGGTGAGGCTGGATCGGACTTACTTCCTTCGAGTGGAGTTCAGAGATACAACGATCAAGATCCAACCTGCTCTAGCTTGGCCGATGCAAAGTGCGCCTCAAGAGATATTCGCTATCAAGCAATAGTTCCATACTGCAAAGATGCCTCTGAAGTAAATTGCACCGTAGACATGGGAGTTATTGACTCAACCGGAAAGAAAATCAGCGCAACGTTTAATCGATACTTCCCTACGAAGGCATTAAATCAATTCGCTGGTAGCCCTGAGTTTAAGTTACCTAGCGGCGTTGCTGGAAGTCTTTTTTCCATCCCGAGTGCCCCTCATGATGGTGGCGATAAGTATTATTTATCAGTACAAATGAATGGTAACGGCAATCAATCCACCGGAATCAATATGACAGATTTCTCAGTTAAGTTGTATCCAGTAGCACTAGAAGTTGATCCAAGTATCGGCAGCCGAGGCGATACGGGCTGGAACGATTTTGCTGCAGGTGTAGAAGGAAACTCCACAGGAAAGACAACTTGGTTGCGCGCAGGACCAGGATTTTCTGGAAACAACTTCTGTGTTGCAACATCAGGAGCCGAGAGACAGTGTGCACAAAGGTATGCATTTCCAGCTGACTTAAAATTCTACGTAGTAGTCCGATCACTGCAACTACCATCTGGCTGGCTACATGGACGTCTAACTTCTCCTGACATCACAATAACAAAGGAATCTGCAGCATCGATTATTGAAATTCAAGGTGAACCAGTTGCAGTTCCAGTTGTGTACAAAATGTACAAGTACCCTTCAATGCCCGCAGAGCTAAAAGCTGAGTATGATGTTAAATCTGGTGCTTACAAAAAGGATCCTAACTATGTGCGTAGTGCTCTTGACTATGTGCAAGGTGGAAGAACATCGCATAGTGAAGACCCGCTTCAGCGAAACGTAATCGTGGCTCCTGAGGCTTCAAGTTCTGCAGGAATGGAGCAGTTGAAGTTGTGGTTGCCTTTTGTCGAGGATAAAGCAACTGCATTACTTTCTTACTGGTCTGCGCGCACGCTTTCAAGAGCCGAAATGGAAGGCTCTAGCTCTTGCTTCATAGATAGTCGAAACGTGACAGGAATTGTTACAACTAACTCAACGCAGTACTCAGGTGGGCCTCCAGCTTTCAATAGAGTTAAAGGAACCCTCAACTACCAGGTGGCTGCTCCACACTTTGGAACAACAGGTGATGTCTTCAGAGGCTCTTACGATCTAGTAATGCGCTCTGATGTAGCTCGATGCATCTACGGATTCACAAAAGCACCAATAAATGCAACGCTTTCAATCACAAGCAATGATGGGGTACCTCAGGTAGCCACCGTCGTGGTGGGCGAGAGAAACGGTTGGCTATATCTACAAGCCAAGAACTTCGAATTCTCATCCCCTGTGATTACCGCTAAGTTGACTCAAAAGAAGAATCAGAAATATACAATTACCTGTATGAAGGGTACCGTTTCGAAACCGGTGACCGGGACGGCACCTAAGTGCCCAAAAGGGTTTAAGAAAGTAGCCTAAAGATGAATTTGCTAAGAACTAAGTTTGTGCAAACAATCGTCGCACTGGGCGTGGTGTACCTCGGCATAGTTTTTTTGATTTCACAGAGTCCAGCGGGGGATACCAAGGCAATCGATGACAAGTTAATCGCCGAAAGTAGCGATAACCGTTTAGAGATGCTTATTCAAGTTACTGGCGTAAATCCACTTGAAGGAACTGCTAACGCCCGTGTTCTTCCTTGGCCACACTCTGAGGATGTTGGATATCAATTTAAGAGCGGATGGGTTCCTTCACAGGATATTGATATTCACGTTGACTCTGTCATTGGTGCAAGCAATGGCGGATCAAATGTTTATAGCTTCAAAAAGGATGTTCCGACAGGTGGCTTTGATGTTCAAATCGATGAGCAGCCAGGAGCAGGTGCAAGGTCAGCTATTGGCTGGTACCCATTAGATCAGTACTCATTTGAGATCCCAATCAGCGCCGTCGGTACTGATTCAAAGGGAAATCAATCGACTATGAACCTGCTTCCTTTGGATTACACAAAGAACATAGATACCTTCGATATCAGGATGGTTCATGGCCTTTGGAACGATGCCAACAGAGTTGTTCAACTTGAGGACCCAAAATCATTTGAATTGGCTATAGATGAGTTCAATAATGGTGAGTCTTCATCGGTATTTCAGGCGCATCGTTCTAACTCCACGAAGCTCTTAGTTGTAATCATCTTGTTGCTTATGGTTACTGCGATGACCTCGGTGTCGATCATGACGCATATGGTGGTTGCTGGAAAACGTCCTCCAACCCTTTCATCACTTACTTGGGCAGCAGCTCTTACCTACTCATTGATCTCTCTGCGCGGTTTGATGCCAGGATCACCACCGATTGGCATATTCGTGGACAAGTTGTTCTACTTCCCAGCCCTGATTACGACCTTGGTCTGCTCTCTCTGGATCCTGGTCACCTGGGTTCGCCGCGAGGATTTTCAGAGCTAACCACTCTTTTAGGCCCTTGATATGGGCGTGTCCTTCAGGGTCAATAGGGGCAAAAGGGCCGATTTCCCTTTATAAGGGGGCTGGCTTTAGACTGACCCCTCGCGTTAAGGCGAAATCCACAGGATTTTAACTTGGCCGAACCATGTTCGTTTTCTATGAAACAGAAATGAAGGTAATTCTTGGCTAGCAAAGATGGTGCTATCGAAATCGAAGGCACTGTAGCTGAGGCGTTACCTAACGCAATGTTTCGTGTTGAACTAACAAATGGACACAAGATGCTTGCGCATATCAGCGGCAAGATGCGAAAGAACTATATTCGCATCCTTCCAGGTGATCGCGTAATCGTTGAGTTAAGTCCATACGACCTCACCCGAGGTCGCATTATCTATCGTTATAAGTAACAGAGGAGCAGTTTCCATGAAGGTTAATCCAAGCGTTAAGAAGATTTGCGATAAGTGCAAAGTCATTCGCCGCAAGGGTCGCGTCATGGTGATTTGCGAAAACCTCCGTCACAAGCAACGTCAGGGATAACGCACAAAACTAGTACGCGTGATGCGACTGGAAGATAAAACTTCCAGACCCTCGGACCGGCAGGCTGAGGCTCACCAATAACGGTGAGATGCATTGCGGAGGACCTCCGGATACAGATCGGTTGAATAAATGGCACGTCTAGTCGGTGTCGATCTTCCACGCGAAAAGCGCGTTGAGATCGCACTCACCTATATCTTCGGAATGGGTCTTACCCGTTCCCACCAAACCCTCGCGGCAACTGGCATTAGCCCAGACACTCGCGTTAAGGATTTGGAAGAAGCACAACTCGCACAGCTTCGTGAGTACATCGAAGCTAACTTCAAGATTGAGGGCGACCTTCGCCGCGAAATCGCTGGCGACATCCGTCGTAAAGTTGAAATTCAGAGCTACCAAGGTATTCGTCACCGCAAGGGACTTCCTGTACGTGGTCAGCGCACACATACAAA
>CAIMCU010000148.1 GCA_903839585.1 uncultured Actinomycetes bacterium
AGCAAGCTCAGCGCTGGCGCTAACCTGCACTGAGATTCCATCAGGTTTGGACTCCCAACCGCCCGTGTCCATAACGATAAAGCGACGACCACCCCATTCGCACTCATACTGAACGCGATCTCGTGTGACACCTGGAGTGTCTTCCACTATCGCCTCACGACGACCGATAAATCTATTGATGAGAGTTGATTTTCCAACGTTTGGTCTGCCGAGTATCGCAACGATAGGTAATCCAAGTAGGGAGCGCTCACGGAGTAGCTCCCATATGTTGTCAACAGTCTCATCTAAGGAAAACTCAGTTGAATCAACGTGGACCGCGTCCTGAGCCTTTGTAAGTGGAGATGTTGTTCGTGTCGAATCTATCTCATCTCTTCGCGCAAGAGACTCCCCAACGACGTTTACATCTACCGCAGTATCGGCTAACTCTTCGCTTCGTCTTTGTGCACGAGCATCGATGTCGGCGGTTAAAAAAATCTTCAGCGCGGCATCAGGAACAACAACAGTTCCAATATCGCGACCTTCAACAACAATTCCGCGCTCGGCCTCTTTGATAATTTTGCGTTGAATATCTAGAAGAGCAGAACGCACCGCCGGCATGGCACTGATGCGACTTACATTCTCGGTAATCAATTCGGAACGAATCTGTGTAGTTATGTCGACATCTCCACAAAGTAGTCGTGGATCAGTTGGTGACGAGTTGAACTTTAAAGTTGAGTCATGGAGGGCGCCAACGATTTCAGACTCTGTATCAATCTTTTTCTCTAGTGCAAGCCAGGTTGCACCTCGATAGAGAGCGCCTGTATCTAAGTAGTTCCAACCAGCACGTTTTGCCAAAAGTTTTGAGGTGCTCGATTTACCAGACCCACTAGGGCCATCGATTGCAACGACGATCATTTAAGCACGCTCATAACTGTAAGTCTAACGAGGAGAATGAACGTTCCATCCACTTGCTGTTAAGTGTTTAAAGAGGATATCTGCATCGCTTGAAGAAAGCGAGAGGGTTATCAAACCAGTGAACTGACCAGGTGTGTGTTCGATTGAAAGATCCTCAACGTTGACATTAGCTTTGCCACATTCATTGAAAAGCTCTCCCAATTGACCCGGCTTGTCCTCAATGACAATCGGAAGCTTTGTGAAGTTTCTAGCTTGCCCTCCATGTTTTCCAGGAATCTTTGAAACACCTAGATTGCCTGCGACGAAAAAATCATGAAGAGTATTTGCATCGGTGAGATGGGCATGAACCTTCTGCAAATCGGCGATCAGCCTCTCTAAAACAGGTGACACTTCGGCCGCGTTAAAGTTGATGATCTCACTCCAGAGTTTGGGATCAGATGCGGCGATCCTTGTCGTATCTCGAAGACCTGCGCCAGCTAACTCCATCCAACGCTCATCAGCTAATGGGAGTTGGGCAGCTAAAGCCGAAGAGAGGATTTGTGGCAGATGGGATATCAGTGAGACCGCAGCATCATGCTCCTTCACCCCAATCTGATGGGGAACGGCGCCGAGGAGTGCTATGACCTCAAGAGCTGCTTCGACTACATCTGGATCAACACCATCGGTGCTAAGTATCCAAGGACGGCCTACGAAGAGATCGCCCCGTGCAGACTCCGCTCCCCCTACCTCGCGTCCGGCCATTGGATGGGTTGGACAGAACCTCTGCGATGGAAGCACTGAAGTTGATACCTCAAGAGAAGGTTTAGTCTTTGTCGACCCAATATCAATAAACTTCGATGCTGGATTGAGTGAAAACTCGTGATCTAAGACCTGAGATAGCGCTCCAGTTGGCAGAGCGAAGATCACAAGATCAGCTACCTGCCCCGAGTGTGGACCAACTAGATCCTGAGCCAACTTTTGAGCCTCTGGCTGTGAGTCGATCATCTCTAAGCTCAGTCCTTTTGCTCGCAAACCTAACCCGATAGAGGTTCCAATGAGGCCAGAACCAACTATGCGTACATGTTTAATAGCCACAACCTCGACCGACGTCCTCTACCTATTGGGCGATATCTGAGCGCAGAGACTTAGCTCCATGAAGGTAAACATGGGAGATCTCCTTGCTCGACTTGGAGGTGTTTACATGCATAAGTATGCGGATTGTGCGCTCTAATGAGCCTGGAACCCCAATCTCTACGGCACATAGGAGGGGAACCTCCTCAAAGCCGAGAGATCTGGCAGCAGTTGCTGGGAAGGCTGCATCTAAGTCTGGACTTACGGTGAAGATGACTGAGATAAGATCCTGCGGCGTTAGCTGATTCTGCGCTAAGAGCTCTCCGAGCAGCTCTACCGTTCCAGCGGCTATCGAGGCGGGGCTGTTCTCACCCACCTGCGTCGCACCACGTACTCCCCGAACCGCGCTCATGGGATAAGGGTAGCGTCTTACCGCACTCCTTGATTGAATATACATATATATAAATCTATAAGTCGTCGAACCTATTTGGTCCTATCTGAAGGTGACGAAATCTCTCAGCATGATCTGTCTATCAACACCAGCAAATTGGCGATTATCGATAAAACGATATTTACCTTTGATACTGAGCA
>CAIMCU010000149.1 GCA_903839585.1 uncultured Actinomycetes bacterium
AGTCATTTTCTGGCCCACGATTCTTTATCCGAATCGCAGAGCTTGATATGCATCCACTCGACACTCTTCGTAACCGTAAGAAAACAGCTCAAGAAGAGCACGGTCTTGGAATGTGCAACATCACTAAGTGCTGTACTGAGGTTTGCCCAGAGCACATCAAGATTACAGATAACGCGATTATCCCTATGAAGGAGCGCGTAGCCGATGTTAAGTACGATCCAGTTCGCTGGCTTGGCTCAAAGATCCGCAAACGTGAGGGTATTGTTTAATACATGAGTTTGGTCCTGCGTTGAAAGCTGTTCTACTTGTCAGCGCAGGCTCCATAGCTGGATCTCTATTTCGCTTCGCTTTGGGGGCTCTCTTCCCGGGAGATGGCCTCGGAACTCTTATTGCAAACCTAGCTGGAGTCGCTCTAGCTTCACATCTTCTTGTTGTGATGGAGCGGCGTGGAATCACCGAGCTTCGCTACCTACTTCTTCCAGGGTTTTGTGCAGGAATGACAACCTTCTCTGGCGTAACAGCGCTAGTTATTGAAGAAACAGGGTTCGACTATCTTTTGCTAACGGCGGTATTGAGCATTGCTCTCGTCGCAGTTGTTCTTCCTCTATCCCGTAAGTTTGTGAAGGTTAGAGCATGAACGCGTTATACGTTGTAATCGGTGCTGGAATCGGTGGACCCGCTAGGTTCTTAATCGATACATACCTACGACGCTTTTCTCCTAAGCCCTACGGAATCTTTCTTGTTAATGTTTTAGGATCATTCTTTTTGGGTCTTACCTTTAACTCAACCTCGCATTGGCATGAGTTAATCGCCATTGGTTTTGCCGGAGCCTTTACAACCTGGTCAACCTTTATGCTCGATATTTACTTGGCGTGGGGGTTAAAGCGGTACAAAGAGGCGGTTGCAAACTTAGTTATCTCACTTGGTATTGGATTGATTGCTGCGTGGTTTGGTTTACAGCTAGCCTAAAATCGTAGCCATCCACGCCTCGATCTCATCAGGGTGACGGGGCATTCTCTGGCTCAAGTTATGGCAACCATCTGCTGTTACAACAACATCATCTTCAATTCGAATACCTATACCGCGATACTCAGGTGGAAAGAGTTCATCATCGGGTTGGATATAGAGACCAGGTTCAACTGTTAAAACCATTCCTTCGCGCAAGGGTGCATCCGTGTAGTTCTCCTTACGAGCCTGCGCACAGTCATGGACATCTAAACCTAGGAAGTGGCTAACTCCGTGCAATGTCCATCGACGATGATTTCCAGATTCAAAATCAGCCTTAAGGACGCCTAGATCGCGCAACCCCTTTGCCATTACCTCCTGGCACGCCTTATTTACATCGCTAAAGAGAACACCTGGCTTTACAGCTTCAAAGCCAGCTAACTGCGCCTCGTACACCAACATATACAGTGCACGCTGGGCCTTAGTAAACCTTCCATTGACTGGAAGGGTTCGGGTGATATCAGCGGTGTAGTAAGAGTCCATCTCAACGCCTGCATCAATAAGAATTAAATCTCCATTGCGAACAGTTCCATCGTTGCGAATCCAATGAAGCACGCAGGCATGTGATCCAGAGGCAGCGATAGTGTTGTAGCCAATGTCATTTCCCTCTAAGCGAGCACGACCGAAAAAGGCAGCTTCAATAATTCGCTCGCCCTTAGTGGTTTCAGTTGCAGCAGGCAAAGCACAAATAACATCGTTGAATCCAAGCGCTGTTGCATCAACTGCACGTTGCAACTCATTGATCTCGTAAGAGTCCTTAATTAATCTGTGTTCTGAGACGTAAGTTGCAAACTCCTCTTCACGGGGATGGATCGCAACGCTCTTATCGATGTAAAGATCCTGGTTGCGAATTGTCAAAGTCTCCTTGCTAAATCTCAGTAAGGATTCAAGATCTGAAAGGTTACGGGTCTGTAACTGGTAAACAGTTGAAGCTTCTTCTAAGCTGAAACGGCGGCCAACCCAGAGTTCGCCATACCTTGCATCGCGATAAAAGGCATCGGTCTCTCGCGTTGAACGTGGATGGATATAAAGATAAGTATCGTGGCCACCATCTACATTTGGCTCCATTACTAAAACGGAGTCGGCTGTGGCATCTGCGCCCTGAACCCCGCTGTAGTAAGCAAAAGCGCTGTGTGGGCGGTAGGCGTAATCGGTATCGTTCGATCGAACCTTAAAGTTGCCGGCTGGTAGAACAAGGCGGATACCCGTAAATGCGCGAGAGAGTGTCTGGCGGCGCGAGTATGCGTATGTAACGACCTCTAAAGGCTCTAAACCATCTAAGTGCGAGGGCGCCCAACCAGAGCGCATGAACTCTGCA
>CAIMCU010000150.1 GCA_903839585.1 uncultured Actinomycetes bacterium
AAAGTAAAGAGCTGCGCAACTACTACATGCTCGATCGCTTATGGAATGACTGTCCAACGATTGCTTTGGATGATTTTGAAGCCGATCGGATAAGGGAAGAAGCAGCAAAGTGAACTCGAACAAGGTCTTTATCTGGCGACACGGTCAAACAGACTGGAATATGGTCAACCGCTTTCAAGGACACTCAGATATCCCACTCAACCGTGTTGGGGAGTTTCAAGCAAAGCACGCCGCGGCGATCCTTGCTGGTATGGAGCCAACACAGATTATCTCTAGCGATTTGGGCCGCGCACTAAATACTGCACAACGTCTTGCAGAGATTGTAAACCTTGAAGTCAAGGTTGATGAAAGATTGCGCGAAACCAATGGCGGCCTTTGGGAAGGCAAAACTGGAGCCGAGAACCGTGAAAACGATTTTAAGAACTTTGTTCGTTGGATAGATGGAGAAGATCTACCAGCAGGAACAACAGGTGAAAAGAGAAGCGAAGTTGCAGCTCGAACCACAGCGGTGATTATGGAAGCACTTGAAGGAAAGACGAATCAAACACTTGTTATTACAACCCATGGAGGTGCAGCACGCTGCATCCTTGGATCATTCCTACAACTGCCACTTTCTCACTGGGGAAAAATCGGTGGATTATCAAACGCTTCTTGGTCGGTACTTGAGCACTCACCAAAAGGCTGGCACTTAGCAGAGCACAACGCAGGAAGTATTCCTGAACCAGTCTTTGGTGAAGAGTCGGGCGCTGTTGCACCTGATTGGTAGGTCAATATCCTCCCTCGTTCTGCGATAAAGTTCGCATGCAAACGGGGCTATGGCGCAGCTGGTAGCGCACCTGCATGGCATGCAGGGGGTCAGGGGTTCAAGTCCCCTTAGCTCCACGTGAGTAATGATGTAAACACTGAGCGCGAACATGCGGCGTACGACTTCGCCTACGTTCAAGAGAAGTGGTTACCAATCTGGGACAAGATCGAGCCTTTTAAATCAGGTCGTCCAGATGATGCGCGTGAAAAGAAGTACGTGCTCGATATGTTTCCTTACCCATCGGGTGATCTTCATATGGGTCACGCAGAGGCGTATGCACTTGGCGATGTAATCGCTCGTTACTGGGTACAAAAAGGTTTTAACGTCATGCACCCGATCGGTTGGGATGCATTTGGCTTGCCCGCAGAAAACGCTGCGATTAAGCGCAATGAGGATCCACGTATTTGGACCTATGAAAACATCGCAACTCAAAAAGCATCGATGCGACGTTATGCATGTTCATTCGACTGGGATCGTGTCTTTAACACATGCGATCCTGAGTACTACAAATGGAATCAGTGGCTCTTTATCGAACTTCACAAACGTGGCTTGGCTTACCGTAAAGACTCAGCTGTTAACTGGTGTCCAGGGTGCCAAACAGTTCTAGCTAACGAGCAGGTTGTTGCAGGTCTATGCGAGCGTTGCGATAGCGCTGTTACGAAGAAGAAGCTCAATCAGTGGTACTTCAAGATCACCGATTATGCAGATCGCTTGCTCGATGACATGGCACAGCTTGAGGGTAAGTGGCCAGAAAAAGTCTTAACGATGCAGCGCAACTGGATCGGTCGCTCACAAGGTGCAAACGTTACCTTTGAGATTGAAGGGCGTACTGAGCCTGTCACTATCTACACGACACGTCCAGATACTTTGTACGGTGCAACATTTATGGTTGTTGCCGCTGACTCTGCCCTTGCTACTGAACTCGCATCAGGAACCGGAGTTGAAAAAGAGTTTGCCACCTACCTAGAAAAGATTACTGCTGCATCAGATAGCGATCGCCTAGCAACGGATCGTCCTAAGAGCGGTGTATTTCTAGAGCGTTATGCAATTAACCCAGTCAATGGCGAGAAGTTACCTATCTGGGCATCTGATTACGTCTTGGCTGATTACGGAACCGGCGCAATCATGGCTGTTCCGGCCCATGATCAGCGCGACTTAGATTTTGCTCGTGCAATGAAGCTTCCTGTGCGCGTTGTTATTGAAACTGGTGAAGAGGATCCAAACCAGAGCGGTGTTGCAACAACTGGAGAAGGCAAGGTTGTTAACTCTGGTTCACTCAACGGTCTTTCAAAGGTCGAGGCTATTGCTGCGATTACAAAGGAGCTTGAGGCAAAGAAGCTTGGAAAATCTGCACGTAACTACCGTCTGCGTGACTGGTTAGTCTCGCGTCAACGTTACTGGGGCACACCGATTCCTATTGTTCACTGCGATAAGTGCGGTGAAGTCGCAGTTCCTGCAGATCAACTCCCTCTCAAACTTCCAGATGCAAAGGGCTTAGATTTAAAGCCAAAGGGTCAATCACCGTTGGCAGCTGCAACTGATTGGGTGAATACAAAGTGTCCTCAATGTGGTGGCGCAGCTTTGCGCGATACAGACACGATGGATACCTTCGTGGACTCATCTTGGTACTTCCTTCGCTATCCATCATCGACAAATAATGATGAGCCTTTCTCGCGAAAAGATATCGATACCTGGTTACCGGTAGATCAGTACGTTGGTGGTGTCACCCATGCAATCTTGCACCTGTTGTATAGCCGCTTCTGTACTAAGGTTTTAAATGACATGGGGATGCTCGGATTTAACGAGCCGTTCTCGCGTCTTCTAAACCAAGGAATGGTTGTTATGGATGGCTCTGCGATGTCTAAGTCTCGCGGCAATTTGGTTCGACTTTCAGATGAGCTTGAAAACCACGGTGTGGATGCCATCCGCTTATCAATGGTCTTTTCTGGTCCACCTGAGGATGATGTGGATTGGTCTGACGTTTCACCATCGGGCTCTGTAAAGTTCTTATCCCGTGCATGGCGTTTGTCGGGCGATGTTTCTTCTGCGCCAGGAGTTGATTTCTCAAAGGGGGATATCACTCTTCGCAAAGCAACTCACAAAGCGGTTCACGATGCTGGCTTTGCGGTTGAGTCGTTTAGATTTAACGTAGCCGTTGCTCGCGTTATGGAGCTAGTGAACGCAACCCGTAAAGCGATTGATTCAGGTCCAGGAGCCGCCGATCCCGCTGTTCGTGAAGCCGTTGAAGCGATTGCAATTATGTTGTCTCTTGTTGCACCTTTTACATCTGAAGAGATGTGGGAGCGCTTAGGTCACAAGCCCGCTGTTGCACTAGCTGGTTGGCCTGCGGTAGATCCCGCTCTTCTAGTGGCAGATGCGGTGGAAGCGATTGTTCAGATTAACGGCAAGATCAAGGAGCGCCTTGAGGTCTCACCAAGTATCTCCGATGCAGAGTTAGAGGAGATGGCTATGTCTCACCCAAGTATCGTCGCCGAACTTGCAGGTGCCACGCCTAAGAAGGTTATTGCTCGCGCACCAAAGCTTGTCAACATCGTTCTTTAACCACAGGCTGGCACCTAATTCGTTTTTGAGGTGATTCTCGGCGCCACACTGCGCCCATGAAAATACTTGAAGATATCCGATTCTGGTGGGATGAGCTCACCTTCTCACATACACAAAAACGATCACTCTTAATTATCGCCGCTGTTGTTGTAGTTGCATCTGGCGCATACGTTGTGAGACCTCATGCATCGCAGGAGATAGCTGCACCTCCTCTGCTGGAGATTGAGAGTTCGACTGCCACCGTTGTAGTTGATGTCGCAGGCGCTGTTGCAAACCCTGGTGTCTACACACTTCCTGCAAACTCAAGGGTTATCGATGCAATTACCGCCGCCGGTAACATCAAGAAGGGCGCCGATACATCAGATATAAACCTTGCGCGAATCATTCGAGATGGTGAGCAGGTCTATGTCTATCCAAAGGGTTCAAAGAGTTACTCCGCATCCTCATCAAAGGCTAAGTCGGTGCCTCGAGGGCCTATACCTATTAACCGTGCCAGTGTTAAAGAGCTAGACCTACTCGATGGAATTGGTCCTGTGATTGCTGGGCGAATAGTTGCCTATCGAAACGCAAACGGTCCCTTTATAACCCTTGAGGACATCATGAAGGTTTCTGGTATCGGAGAAGCAAAGTTCGCGCAGTTCAAAGAGAAGATCACTCTTTAATCGACTACCGCGCAATCTCACTAGGTGGCGCGGTATGGATAGGTGCACTTACTCAAAGCTGGTTTGTGCCCTGGCGAGCCGTTGCGTTAGCTGCGATCTTCACACTTTTTGCACTGCTTCGAAAAGCATCGATTGCAACGGTACTTCTCATCGCTATCCTGCTTGGTTCATCTTTAATGTCCTTACGACAGGGCGCGTTGAGCTCCAGTGAGATCGCATCCAATATCGGCAAGAGCGTTGAAATCACTGCTCGAATTACTACTGATCCACGCGAGGTTGAGAAAAAGGTAAGCGGCCGCAACTTTCTGCCTCCTAGCTATAGCTTCCTTGCTAAATCCCGGGTACCAATTCGAATCATTACAACCGATCTCTCTGTAGCAAATCTACTTCCGGGCCAAGAGATCCGTGGCGTTGCATCCATTAGAGCTAGCAAAGAGCAACGTGTGGCCGCCCTTGTCATTATGAAAAAGGTTGAGGTTGTCTCAGCGGCAACGAGGTGGGCGAGGCTTTTGGGCAGTATCCGCCACGGATTATCAGTTGCAACCGGTGGCGGAGATAGTGGAGCGCTCATCCCTGGAATGGTTTTGGGGGATACCTCTAAGCAGAGCGCTGATTTCAAAGTTGATATGCGCAGATCTGGGCTCACACACTTAGTAGCGGTCAGTGGTGCCAACTTTGCAATTGTTTCTGGTTTTGTGCTCTGGTGCATGCAGTTTCTCTTTCGCAGGATGAACTACCGAATCATCGCGACATCAATCTCATTGATTGCATTCATCTCATTAGTGCGTCCATCTCCATCTGTTCTTCGCGCAGCAGCGATGGCTGCGGTGATTCTCTTTGCCAAAGCAACTGCGCAGGGAAGGGACTCACTTCCTGCCTTAGGTTTTGCCATCGCAGCTGTAGTTGTCGCAGATCCTTGGCAAGCTCGCGATCCAGGATTTGCGCTCTCAGTTTTAGCAACAGTTGGACTTCTCCTCTTTGCGCCAAAGTTAACTACCTCCTTAGAGCGCTTTATTCCAAAGCCGCTTGCACAGGCAACGGCGCCGCCAATTGCGGCCATGCTCTTTTGCTCACCCATCATCGTTACTATCTCGGGCTTTCTTTCCCCGATGAGCATCGTGGCAAACATACTTGCCGCTCCCGTAGTTGCACCGATAACCATTGTTGGCTTCATAGGAGCTCTGATATCGCCGATTCTTCCTGGCTTTGCTCATCTACTGGTTCTCGTTGTTAAACCCTTCGCAGCATGGATCGCACTTGTTGCACATTGGTGCGCCTCTTTTCCAGGCTTTGCTCTCTCTGTCCTCGTCGTGCTCCTGTTCACCTCAATCTTCTTTCTTCCTAAACGCATACTCATCCTTTTCATAATCTGCATACTTACGATTACCTGGGTTCAGAGATTTCCAGCAGGAGCCTGGGATGTTGCTAACTGCGATGTTGGACAGGGCGATGCAATGGTTTTAAACCTAGGTGATCACAAGGGCATCGTTATCGATACGGGGCCAGATCCAGCGCTAATGGATAGGTGTCTTAAACGTTTGGGAATCGATGAGATTCCACTCTTAATTCTGACCCACAACCACGCTGATCACGTTGGAGGATTATCGGGTGCCATAAGGGGGCGAAGTGTTGGAACGCAGTGGTTTGAAAATGTGAAACGGGGAACAAGTGCAAAGGTTGGATCGGTAACACTTGAAGTTATCTGGCCAGATGGTGGCACATACGATCCAAACAACTCATCCATCGCTGTGATTGTTAGAACACCCACCTACTCACTCTTTGCAGGGGGAGATTTAGAGCCGAAGGTTCAATCCCTACTCCAAGTACCTCGCATCGATATCTATAAGGTCTGCCACCACGGCTCTGTATTTCAGGATGAGAGTTTTACGCGTGCGCTCTCACCAAAGGTTTCGGTTATCAGCGTGGGAGATGGAAATACCTACGGCCATCCTGCCCCACAAACCATTACCGCACTAGATAGACTCGGCTCTATAGTTCTGCGAACAGATAGAGATGGTGCGATTGCGATCAATACGCGCAACAACCGGTTATCTATTCAACGGAGCAAGTCAAAGTGGAAGCTGTGGAGGTGGGAGTAGATGAATCCGTTCTACTTAATCCTTGGCAGCGAGGCAGCGCTTGCAGATCGCGCTCTCAATAAAGTACTTGCACAGCTCAAGGAGGAAAAAGCAGAGATCACCACAATCTTTGCCGGTGATGCGCTACTTGGTGATATCGCAGATGCGCTTGCCCCCTCACTCTTCTCAGAACGTCGCGCATTAATCATCCGTGATTTACAGGATCTGCCCGATGAGGCCAAGGATGAGCTAACCCGTTACTTGGGCGAGCCCGATGCGAACACAACAGTTGTCTTCATTCATAAAGGTGGCGTTAAAGGCAAGGCGCTCCTTGATGCTATTAAGAAGGCCAAGCCTGAAACGATCGCATGCGATGCGCTAAAGAAAGAGGCGGAGAAAGAGGGCTTTGTTCGCGATCTCTTCTTAGATTTAGGGCGTAAAGCTTCACCTGCTGCGGTCAAAGCCCTAGTCGGCGCACTCGGTGGCGATCTACGCGAGCTTCAGCAAGCGGCATCGCAGATCGCACTCGATGCACCTGCTGGTGTCATCGATGAAGAAATGGTCGATAAGTTTCATCAAGGACGGGTTGAAACAACTGGTTTTGATGTTGCAGATGCAACCCTTGAAGGCAATCTTCCCGTTGCACTTGTTTGTTTGCGTAGCGCACTTGAAACAGGAACAGATCCGGTAATGGTTACTAGTGCAATCGCTTCATCTATTCGCTCTCTTGCAAAGGTTTCTGGCGCAGCAAACGGTGCAAAATCCTTTGAGTTAGCAGGACAACTTGCAATGGCTCCTTGGCAGATCGATAAAGCCCGACGCCAACTGCAGGGATGGACTCCGCGAGGTTTATCTCGAGCAGTTCAAGCGATCGCACTGGCAGATGCACAGGTCAAAGGCGCCTCTTCAGACCCCATCTACGCCCTTGAGAAGGCTTTGGCGCAAATCTCCTCTGCTCGCGCTGCTCGCTAGCCCCAATTTGAGCCTTCACCCCTGGCGCTGATAACCTACGCGTCTGCTCGAAACAGAGGGTTTTAGAGCTTTAACTATTCGTTCGGAGTAATACACGTGGCAAATATCAAGTCTCAGATTAAGCGAATCAAGACAAACGAGAAGGCACGCCTTCGTAACAAGTCTGTTTCATCTTCAATCAAGACAGCTGTTCGCAAGTTCCGCGACGCTATTACATCTGGTGACTCATCAACTATCACCGCCGAACTTCGCACAGCTTCACAGGCGCTCGATGTTGCAGTTCAAAAGGGTGTTCTTCACAAGAACGCTGCTGCTAACAAGAAGTCATCAATGGCTAAGGCTGCTGCCAAAGCCGGCGCTCGTTAATTCTTAAATACATAACTCGTTACCTAGAAGAGGCTAAATAGATGCCTGCAATCTCACTTGCTAAGGCTCCGCAACCCGCCTCAACCAATCCCGCGCAGATCCGTAACTTCTGCATCATCGCGCACATCGATCACGGTAAATCAACCCTTGCCGATCGCATGCTCGGAATCACCGAGGTTGTAGAGGCTCGCAACATGCGCGCTCAGTACCTCGATCGCATGGATATCGAACGCGAACGCGGAATCACAATTAAGTCACAGGCGGTTCGTCTACCGTGGCGCAGCGGTATCGATGGCCAGGAGTACATCCTAAATATGATCGATACGCCGGGTCACGTGGACTTTACCTATGAAGTATCTCGCTCACTAGCTGCGTGCGAAGGCGCGGTTTTGTTAGTTGACTGCGCGCAAGGTATTGAGGCGCAGACCCTTGCAAACCTCTACCTTGCAATGGAGAACAACCTCACGATTATTCCTGTGCTCAACAAGATCGATCTTCCTAATGCACAGCCAGAAAAGTTTGCAGCCGAGCTTGCAAGACTCATTGGTTGTAAGCCAGAGGACTGCCTGCGGGTATCTGGGAAAACCGGTGATGGTGTTGCAGAGCTTCTCGATCAAATTGTTGCGCAGATTCCAGCTCCCGTTGGAGATGCAAACGCTCCAGCACGTGCGCTTATCTTTGACTCCGTATACGACTCTTATCGAGGCGTCGTTACATATGTTCGAGTAATTGATGGACGTATTAATCCACGTGAGCAGATTCAGATGTTTTCAACCGGTGTTCGACATGAAGCACTTGAGGTCGGAGTTATCTCACCAGAACCAGTTCCAAGTAAGGGTCTGGGAGTTGGCGAGGTTGGTTACTTAATTACCGGTGTAAAGGATGTTCGCCAGTCACGTGTGGGTGACACAATTACTAACTATCAAAACCCAACCAAGGTAGCTCTAGCTGGCTATAAAGATCCAAAGCCGATGGTTTTCTCAGGCCTCTTCCCATTAGATGGCGCCGACTTCCCATTACTTCGCGATGCACTCGATAAGTTGCAGCTAAACGATGCAGCGTTGGTTTATGAACCAGAGTCTTCAGCCGCCCTTGGCTTTGGATTCCGCTGCGGCTTCTTAGGTCTATTGCACATGGAGATCGTGCGCGAGCGACTCGAGCGCGAATCAGGGATCAACTTAATTTCAACCGCTCCCAACGTTGTCTACCAAGTAACGATGGAGGATGGAAAAGAGTTCCAAGTAACAAATCCATCTGAGTTCCCTGATGGAAAGATCAACGTTGTAAAAGAGCCGATTGTTAAGGCGACGATCCTTGCCCCATCTGATTACATCGGAACCATTATGGAGCTATGCCAAGAGCGCCGCGGAATGATGCAGGGAATGGATTACATCTCTGAAGATCGCGTTGAGATTCGATACACGCTTCCTCTTGCAGAGATCGTCTTCGACTTCTTTGATCAACTTAAATCCCGCACAAAGGGTTACGCATCCCTAGATTATGAAGAGCTTGGCGATGAAGAAGGCAACTTGGTTAAGGTCGATATCTTGTTACAGGGTGAGGCGGTCGATGCCTTTAGCGCAATTGTTCACCGTGATAAGGCTTATGCATACGGATTAATGATGACTGCAAAGCTTCGCGAGCTTATTCCTCGCCAGCAGTTTGAGGTTCCTATCCAAGCCGCTGTTGGCTCACGCATTATCGCCCGCGAAAATATCCGAGCGATCCGTAAAGATGTTTTGGCTAAGTGTTACGGTGGAGATATCTCACGTAAGCGCAAGCTCCTTGAAAAGCAGAAGGAGGGTAAGAAGCGCATGAAGATGGTGGGCCGAGTTGAGGTTCCTCAGGAAGCCTTCGTTGCAGCCCTTGCCACCGATGCAGATATTGAAAAGATCAAAGCCGCACGTAAGCAAGAGTAAAAGTGCTCTCCTTCTACGTTCATATCCCTTACTGCATCAAGCGCTGCGGATACTGTGACTTCAATACATACACACCTTCAGAGCTACAAGATGGCGCAACCCTTGAGATCGTTTCGGGTGATTACATCGATGCTGTTCTTAAGGAGTTAGAGAGCGCGCCAAGAGAGGCTGTCCCGACAATCTTCTTCGGGGGAGGAACACCATCTCTTTTGCCGCCTAAAGATCTAGGACGTGTAATCACTGCTATAAAAGAGCGTAACGGCCTTATCCAGGATTGCGAGATAACACTTGAGGCAAACCCAGACTCCGTCACACCGGAGAAGCTCCAAGGGTTTATCGATGCCGGCTTTAACAGAATCTCCTTTGGAATGCAGTCTGCCAAGCCACACGTTCTTGCAGCACTAGATCGCACACACAATCCAGAGAATGTGAAGAAGGCTGTTGATGCAGCTAGAGTGGTTGGGTTTTCAAGTATTAGCGTCGATCTAATTTATGGAACACCTGGTGAGTCCTTAGATGATTGGAGAGAGACTCTAACCGCAGCGCTTGAGTTAGATATCGATCACATCAGCGCTTACGCATTGATTGTTGAAGAGGGCACAAAGCTAGCTGCACGGATTAAACGTTGAGAGCTCACAATGCCAGATGATGATTTGATGGCCGATATGTATCTTCTTCTTGACTTTATGTGCGAGCAAGCAGGGTTTACTTGGTACGAGCTCTCTAACTGGTCAAAGGCAGGGCACGAGTGCAAACACAACGTTGCATACTGGAAATCACTCAACTGGTGGGGGCTCGGTCCCGGTGCTCACTCACACATAGATAAGAAACGTTTCTGGAACTTAAAGCATCCAAATACATACAAGACAAAGTTGTTTGCAGGGGATACGGTCATTCTTGGCTCTGAGGATTTAAGTGATGAGCAGCTTCATGATGAGGCTCTACTTCTTGCTATCCGAATGCGTGAAGGGGTCCCAAAGAATCTACTAAGTGATGTTCAGATAGCTAAGTTTGAAGAGTACGTGGCCTCAGAGGATCTCATTCAAGAGAAAGAAGCCTTTGTTTTGACTACGAAGGGAAGGCTTCTTGCCGACCTTATCGTTCGCGAAGCGCTCTCCTAGTTGCCTGAAGTAGGATTTACCCATGGATACTAAAGCCCAAGCAATTCTCGCCTTTCTAGCGGTCATCTTCGTTATCTCTGGTCTTTCAAAGGCAAGCGGTAATGAAAAGGGGCTCTCAGGTACTCGCGATGTAAATGTTCCAGATGGATTAGCGCGCATCGCAGGAGCGATCGAAGCGATTCTTGCCTTTGGATTAATCCTTGGTTTGAAATGGAACTGGATGGCCATCTTCCCTCTTATTGGGCTGTGGTTCACAATGGCCGTTGCAATCGGACTTCATCTTCGTGCAGGAAAGATTCGCACAGCCTTTCCAGCCTTCTTCCTGCTCACACTTATCTCAATAGGCTTAGTACTTATTTAATCTATGCAGTCCACACGTCGCCTCGAAATCCTGCGTGCAATCGTCGATGAGTACGTTGCAACGCAAGAGCCTGTTGGCTCTAAGGCGATCGCAGATAAAAGTCAGCTTGGTGTATCTCCTGCAACGATTCGCAATGAGATGGCGGTGCTTGAAGAGGAGGGTTTAATTACCCATCCCCACACAAGCGCAGGACGTATTCCAACAGATCTTGGTTACCGGGTTTTTGTAGATAAGTTAGCAACGGTTAAACCACTCTCTTCGGCTGAACGCCGTGCAATCGAGACCTTCCTTGAAGGCGCACTCGATCTCGATGATGTTGTGATGCGCACCGTGCGCCTGCTCGCAGATGTCACTAAGCAGGTAGCTGTGGTTCAGTACCCATCGATGATTAAGTCACGGGTTCGCCACGTAGAACTTGTCTCACTGACCTCTTCACGAATTATGATGATTTTAATTACCGACTCTGGTCGGGTTGAACAGCGCGTCATCGAACTTAGCGAGGACGCCCCTGAAACCTTTATCTCAGCTCTTCGCACCAAATTAAATAATGCGGTTGCTGGCCAAAGGCTTCCCGATGTTGCAGATCGCATTACCGGAATCATGGAGTCCTACACGGCACGTGAGCGAAAAGATGTTGCTGTTGTTGTCTCTACTTTGATTGAGATGGCGATGGAGCGTCCAGAGGAGAAGGTTGTACTTGCAGGAACTGCAAATCTAGCCCGCTTTAAAGAGGACTTCAGTACAACTATCCACCCAGTTCTTGAAGCACTTGAAGAGCAGGTTGTCTTACTTCGCCTTCTAGGTGATGCCAATGACACGGTGCAGGTTCGTATTGGTAATGAGCAGAAGGAGAACAACCTTCGCTCCACCTCACTTGTCACAGTCGGATACGGACATGAAAACTCACCATTAGGAGCTTTAGGAGTACTTGGGCCAACACGTATGGATTACGCAGGATCGATGTCAGCTGTCTCAGCTGTTGCTCGATATGTAGGCCGATACATAACAGAAGGTAGTATCGGCTAATAATGTCTGATCACTACCAAACCCTCGGAGTAGGGCGCGATGCAAGCGCGGATGAAATCAAAAAGGCGTACCGCAAAATTGCTCGCGAACTTCATCCAGATGTAAACCCAGATCCAGCTGTTCAAGATAAGTTCAAAGAGGTAACAGCTGCGTATGAAGTGTTAAGTGATCCCCAAAAGCGTCAGAGCTACGACATGGGCGGATCGGGTTTCGGTGGCTTCGGCGGTAACTTCGGACCCGGTGGATTTAGCGACATCATGGACGCCTTCTTTGGTGGTGGCGGTAACCGTGGACCACGTCCACGTATGCGACAGGGACAAGATGCCCTGATTCGCGTTGAGGTCGATCTCAATGAAGCATGCTTTGGTACTGAGCGAGATATCTCCGTTGAGAACGCGATTACATGTACGAAGTGCGAAGGCTCAGGATGTGCGAACAACTCCCACCCAGAGATGTGTCAGATATGTAAAGGTCGCGGTGAAACACAGCAGGTACAGCGCAGCATTATTGGTCAGGTAATGACCTCTCGCCCATGTAACGCATGTGGTGGGTATGGCAGCGTTATTAAAGAGCCATGCCGCGAGTGTGCAGGCGATGGTCGAGTACGTGCGAGACAAAATATAAGTATCAAGATTCCTGCAGGAGTTGAAACAGGAAATCGAATTCAAATGGCTGGACGCGGTGAAGTCGGTGCAGGGGGAGGACCTGCCGGCGACCTCTACGTTGAGATAGTTGAGTCAGAGCACCCAACACTTCTGCGCGATGGCGACACATTGCACTTAGCGATTGAGGTTTCATTTGTCGCTGCAACCCTTGGCACCGATGTTGAAGTTGAGACCCTTGATGGCAAGGAGAAGGTTCACATTAAAGCGGGCACCCAGGGTGGTGCAACGCATCGGATTAAGGGCAAGGGCATGACAAGGCTTCGCACCAATAGCCGTGGAGATTTAGTTGTACATATCGAAGTTGCGACACCTCACAAGTTAAAAAGAGATGAGGAAGAGCTGCTTCGTAAGTTCGCAGCCTCTCGTGGTGAAAAACCAGGGGATGTAAAGATCAAAAGCCATGATCAAGGCTTCTTTAGTAAGTTCCGCGAAGCCTTCGGTCGATAATGCTTACCCTCTTCTTTGTTGATGATCTACCAACAACTGTTGGTGCAACCTATGAGTTCAACAACGATGATGCGCTGCACGCTATTCGAGTTCTACGTGCTCAGATAGAGGATCTTTACGCACTCTCTGATGGACAGGGTGCTTGGTCCAAGGTTCGCGTTCGAAGCGTTGCCAAGAAGTCGATGACGGTTGAGGTTATCGAGTCAGGCACGCAGGAGCCGCTAGCAACTCACTTCAGCGTTGTCCAAGCGATTCCAAAGGGTGATCGAGTAAAAGAGTCGGTTGAAATGCTTACCGAGGGCGGCGTCGATCGAATTCTTATGTGGGCTTCAGCTAGATCTATCGGTAAAGGTAGCGACAAACTTCAGATAACTGCGCGCGAGGCAAGTAAGCAGTCTCGGCGTTATCGAATTCCAACCGTATCTGGCGCGGTCACAACCGCAGATGTTGTCGATGAGATTGCAAAGGCAGATCTTGCCCTTGTTCTCCATGAAGGCGCTGTTAAAAAAATCTCTGAACTCGTCAAACCTGGGGCTAAAAAGGTACTCATCATCATCGGCCCAGAAGGTGGGTTAACCGATGAAGAGGTAGAGAGCTTTGCGGCAGCTGGTGCGCAGGTTGCGCTCATGGGCCGCCCAATCCTTCGCTCTGCCCATGCGGGTCTTGCCGCACTTTCTGCAGTAAACGCCTGTCTGCAGGTATGGTGATTACGTGGAGTTAAAGGATGATTGCATCTTCTGCAAAATCATTACAGGAGATATTCCTGCAGAGATTGTCTTTCGAAGTGAGAACGTTGTAGCTTTTAATGATCTCAATCCGCAAGCACCAACACATGTGCTTCTTGTTCCAACGATTCACACCGAAAATGCTGCAGGGCTAGCAAAGATCTCAGCAACGATTACAGCCGCTCTTTTTTCTGCCGCAGATGAGATTGCAACCGAACGCGCTCTCACCGGGTATCGCACCGTCTTTAACACCGGCGAATCAGCGGGCCAGAGCGTCTTTCACGCTCACCTTCACCTACTCGGCGGGCGTGGGCTCGCATGGCCACCCGGTTAAAAGTAGTATCACGCCCATATGGAGCGCATGTTAATCACCGTCCCACCCGCCATCGCCATGGTCACTCTGGTTGGCGCAAATGATGCAAACCTTCGCGTTATCGAAGCCTCGTTTCCATCTGTCAACATCACTGTTCGCGGAAATGAAATTACTTTGCGCGGTCCTCACGTTGACTGCCTGGCTCTAGAAAAACTCTTTGCAGAGATGATGGTTGTTATCCGTTCAGGACAGGCTCTTACGGCCGACGCTGTAACTCGCAGTATCTCAATGCTAGAAAGTGATCCTGTAGATCACCCAAGCGAAGTTCTCTCACTCAACATCGTCAGCAACCGCGGACGCACGATTCGTCCAAAGACGGCTAACCAAAAGCGTTATGTAGATGCCATCGACGAGAACACCATCACCTTTGGTATTGGACCTGCCGGAACTGGAAAGACTTACTTAGCGATGGCTAAAGCGGTCGCTGCTTTGCAAGCAAAAAAGGTTAACCGAATTATTCTGACACGCCCGGCAGTTGAAGCAGGCGAGCACCTTGGCTTCTTACCAGGAACTCTTAGCGAAAAGATCGATCCATATCTTCGTCCGCTCTTTGATGCGCTGCATGACATGATCGACTCAGAGGCGATTCCTCGCCTGATGCAATCAGGTGTTATTGAGGTAGCTCCTCTTGCTTACATGCGCGGTCGCACACTTAACGACTCCTTTATTATCTTGGATGAGGCTCAGAACACGACACCAGAACAGATGAAGATGTTCCTAACCCGCCTTGGCTTTGGATCAAAGATGATCATCACAGGTGATGTCACTCAGGTAGATCTACCAAACGGTGCCAACTCAGGGCTTCGCATCATTCGCAGCATTCTTGAAGGTGTTAACGACATCGAGTTTATGGACCTTACCGCAGAGGATGTGGTGCGCCACAAGCTCATCGGTGACATCGTTAAGGCGTATGAAATCTACGACGAAAATAAACAATCACTTCGTCCAATTCGCAATACATGAGCCTCGAACTTACAAATAAGTCAGGCGCCCTCGTTCCATCGGAGGAGGTGACCTCTCTTATGGCCTTTGCTATTGATTACATGGAGCTTCACCCTGAGTGTGAACTCAACCTCACCTTTGTCGATGAGATTGAGATGGAGGCGCTACATATTAAGTGGATGGATGAGCCAGGATCTACCGATGTTCTCTCTTTTCCTATGGATATGCCAGAGAGCAAAGTGGATGTTGTAACCCTTGGAGATATTGTGATTGCCCCAGCTGTTGCAGAGCGCCAAGCGCTTGAAGCTGGCCATGATCGAAACCATGAGATTTATATTCTTGCAACACACGGTCTACTTCATATTCTCGGCTACGACCACGCGGATAAGGATGAAGAGAAGGTTATGTTTGATCTTCAAGAGTCGATCGTTGCGAAATGGAAGAAGAGTTCATGAATCCGATTGATGGTTTGGCAAAGTTCCTTATTGGAATTGGAAACCTCTTAACTCCAGGTAAACCCTTTGGCGCAGGACGAGTCTTTAACGAGAAAGAGATGCGCGAGTTCTTAGAACTTGCCCAAAAGCGCGGATTGGTCGATGCAAATCAACAGGAGATGATTAACTCAGTCTTCGAGCTAGGAGACACCCTTGCTCGCGAACTCATGGTTCCGCGTACTGAGATGGTGTGGATCGAGCGCGATAAGACTCTGCGCCAAGCTCTATCCCTTGCACTTCGCTCTGGTTATTCACGAATTCCAGTAGCGGGCGAGAACCTCGATGACATTATCGGTATCGCCTACATTAAAGACTTAGCAAAGAGATCTCATGATCACCGCGAGGCTGAGAGCGTTGAGAGGGTAGAACAACTAGTACGCCCAGCTGTCTTTATTCCAGAGATTAAGAACGCTGCCGAACTGCTTCGCGAAATGCAGCGCGATCAGATTCATATGGCCATAGTTATCGATGAGTACGGCGGAACCGCTGGAATCATTACCATCGAGGACATCATCGAAGAGATTGTTGGCGAGATAGCTGATGAGTTTGATGATCAGGTAGAGAACTTTGTCTGGCTATCAGATGACAAGGCGCGCGCTAAAGCTTCTCTGCACATTGAAGATCTTGCCGATGAGTTAAAGCTTGAGATTGAAAAGGATGAGGATGTCGACACCATCGGTGGCTTGATGGCGCAGGAGCTTGGCCGTGTGCCGATTGCTGGAAGTACAATCTCTCTTAAAGGTTGGAAGGTAACCTCAGAGAGACCAATCGGGCGCCGCCGCAGAATTAGTAGCGTCATGATTGAACGCATTAAGGATGAGGAGGTGCAAAACCGTGAGTAGTTTTGAGAATCCAGAGGATACAAAGTTGGCAACACTAGCTACCTCAACCCTTGCACGTACCGGAGCAAAACAAGCAGCAGCTCTTCGCGATACAACTGGACGCACATACGTTGCGATCAATATCGCATCGCCATCACTTTCACTCGATGCACTCGATGCTGTTTTCACAGTCGCGATGGCTTCACAAATCTCAGGTATTGAGGCGGTTGTAGTAGTTGGAGAAAAACCAGCCAAGGTTGGTGCCATCCGTGAAAACTCACCATCGGCTACGGTTTTCTACCTCGATAACAGCGGTGAGGCCAGCGTTCTCTAGCAAGTAAGATTGCCCAATGCGCATCGTTCGCTTTTCACCAGGTCCAGACTCAGGGTTAGGTACAGACCCTCTCTTTGGTGTACTTGAAGATGACAATCAGATCACAGTTATCTCAGGTGATCCCATCTATCACGGGGTTACAAAGACCGGTGCAAAGGTAGAACTCTCATCTGTACGTCTACTTGCACCAGTAATTCCACGCAGCAAGGTTGTGTGTGTAGGAAAGAACTACGCAGAGCATGCAAAGGAGATGGGCGGGCGGGCTCCTGCTGAACCGATTATCTTTATTAAGCCCAATACAACGGTTATTGGACCAGGGGACACAATTGTCTGGCCTTCGATTGCACCGACGATTGATTATGAAGCAGAGCTCGCAATTGTTATTGGACGACTTTGTAAGGATGTTCCTAGGGAGCGGGTTAAGGATGTCATCTTCGGTTACACGGTAGCAAACGATGTAACCTGTCGAGAGATTCAAAAGAGTGATGGTCAGTGGACCCGTGCAAAGAGCTTTGACACCTTCTGTCCGATAGGTCCATGGATTGAAACGGATTTCATCCCTGGAACCCAAAGAATTTACTCCAAGGTCAACGAAGAGGCCCGTCAAAATGGAACTCTTAGCGACATGATCTTTAGCGTTGAAGATATCGTCGTGTTTATCTCGCAGGCGATGACATTGTTGCCGGGGGATATCATCATTACCGGAACACCAGCAGGGATAGGGCCGATGTCAGAGCGTGGCACCGTTACAGTGGGCGTTGAAGGTATCGGAGAGTTAACTAACAAGGTGAGCGCAAAACCATGAGTACTAAAAAGGTAAAGGTTCGCTTTGCTCCATCTCCTACAGGGGACTTACACGTAGGAAATATTCGCACTGCTCTCTTTGACTGGGCTTACGCTCGTCACACCGGTGGAACATTTCTCTTTCGTATCGAGGATACAGATACAACTCGGGTAACAGATGAGTACATCAACGCAGCGATCGATACCTTAAAGTGGCTTGGACTCAATTGGGATGAAGGTCCTGAGGTTGGTGGAGAAAACGGCCCTTACCTGCAGTCACAGAGATTAGATATCTACGCACACTGGGCGGCAAAGTTCTTAGAGCAAAAGGATGCTTACCACTGCTACTGCTCACCCGATGAGTTAGAGGCGGTTCGCGAACAACAGCGCAAAGCTAACGTCGCTCCTGGTTACAACGGACATTGTCGCGACTTAAGCGCCGAACAGATCGCAGGGTTTAAGGCACAGGGCCGTGAAGCCGTTGTACGTATGCGTATGCCAGATGGAACCACAACCTTTAAGGATGAGATTCGCGGAGAAGTTACCTTCGATCACAAGTTCGTACCTGACTTTGTACTTGTTCGCGGAGATGGTTCACCGCTCTACACACTTGCAGTAGCCGTCGATGATGTCATGATGAAGGTAACCCACGTCCTACGCGGCGAGGACTTACTCTCATCAACACCACGTCAGATCCGCGTCTATCAAGCGATGGGCGTTGCAC
>CAIMCU010000151.1 GCA_903839585.1 uncultured Actinomycetes bacterium
GATAATCAAACTCAACAGGTGAGTCGCTCTTTCCGCCGATGATTGAATAATCAGGAACATTCTCACCAAAGTAGATACGAGGTTCAAACTTTCCAAGTCCTGCAGTTGGTGGAAGATCGCCAACAAGGAAGTTTGGCTTTCCATCTGCATCAACGGTATTTCCAAAGGCGGAGACGAAACCAAATCCATGTGTATAAACAAGGTGGTCGTTAATCCAGTTACGACTTGGATTGCCATCAATATTTAACTCACGAACAGCTACAACAGCATCTCTTTGAACACCGTTGACCGTGTAGCGATCAATATCGAGTGACTCAGGGAATGTGTAGTAAGGCTTGATCTGTTGAAGCTGGCGAAAGGTCGCAGATAGAACGTTTGGATCCATCAAACGAATATTTGAGATGGTTGCAGCATCATCAGCTAACTGGCCAGCGTTGGTTGATAAGGTCGCCTGATAATCCTTCATCTCAACATCTGTAAGCCCATAAGCAGCTCGAGTTGCCTCGATATTGCGCTGAATAAAATCAGCCTCTTTTGATGACTCAGATGGCTTTACCTGGAACTGTTGAATAGCACCTGGGTAAACACCGGCAATTAAAACTGATGAGACAACTAAGAGCGCGGTTCCAGCTGCTGGTAGTAGCCAGGACTTTCGGACAATGTTTGCAAAGAAGAGAAGCGCACAGATAACTGCTATCGCAGAGAGAATTGCCTTAGCGGGAAGGGTCGCATTGACATCGGTATATGTAAGTCCGGTGATCAACTTTCCATCTTTGAGCGCTAATGCATACCGATCAAACCAGTAAGCAACCGCTTTAACGAGTACCAATAGACCCAAGAGAACAGATAACTGAACGCGCGCCGCTGAAGTTGTGCGATCTGCGCGAAGCTGCGGACGAATTCCACCGTAAAGGTAGTGCACAGCTACAGTGGCAATCGTTGCCAAAATTAATGTTGAAATCGCCCATCCAATAAGAGCTTGGAAAAGTGGAAGACGAAATGCGAAAAATGAAATATCCATTCCGAACTGAGGATCTGTTACACCAAACTCAGTGGAGTTTTTAAAAAGAAGCCACTGCGTCCACAACTGAGATCCTGCTGTTCCTGCGAAGTAGATAAGAACAAGTGCAATTGCTAGAAATACCCAGCGACGAATCGGCTCGATCTGTGCACGGTAGCGATCAAGATTGTCCTCTTCGCCCGGCATCGGCGCGTAGAAAGGGCGCGCCCGATAAGCAAGGTAGATAGATAGAGAGATCACCAATGAGGTTGCAATACCTGTAACTAAGAAGAGTGTTGCCTTTGTGAAGAGAACAGTTGTCCATACAGAGGAGAACTCAACAGATTGGAACCAGAGCCAATCAACATATACCCCGCTTAAAGCAACGAGAGCGACGCCGAGGATTGCAAGAATTCCAACGGTAATTGCGAGTGGACTTGGCTTTTTCTTCATGCTCCTACGCTAGCGCAACCGAGGGGGTTGGCCGAATTGAAGGCGGCGATCGCCTGGTCTAAGGATGAGACGGCTGCAATCTCGATCCCTTCGGGGATTGAATCTACGTATTTACAGTTTGCTACTGGAATAAGTACGAGGGTCGCGCCTGCCTTCTTGGCGGCGATTATCTTTTCGTTGACCCCTCCAATCTCACCGATATCACCGGTGGCTGAGATGGTTCCCGTGACTGCAATCTTTCGACCATCAAGAAGGTCATCTTCGGTAAGTAGCTCGATAATCCCGAGAGCAAAAGCTGCGCCAGCACTTGGGCCGCCGGTGTCGGCTAGAGAGATTCGAATATCACCTGGCTTTATGGAGCGGAGTTCGTAGTACTTACTCTGCAAATAGTTAAGCGCCGCTTGTTTTGCACTTAGCTGTGAGTCAACCATCTCTTTGGTTGATTTCTTCTCTTCAGCCTTTACAGATAAGCCCGGTGTATAAAGAACAGATTTTGGTAAGACAACTTGATCTGCACGCATCCAACTGTAAATAGCTTGCCCACCTGTTACATACGCGTTTGGATAAGTCACCATAATTGTTAGGAGCATCAACTCACCATCGCTCTTATAGGTTTTGATGGTGTTCTCTGACCCTTTAGCCGGAGTTATAACCTTCTCGACAACGTTGATTGCATTACCTGGCGAGATTATTGAGTATGGAAGTGGTGCTAAAAGCGCTAGCCCTGCAAAAACAAGTAAGACAAGTTTTGAAGCTTTAGGAAGGGTCGAGTTCATCATTCTGACTTATCTCAGCACGTCGGAAAGACTCCTGAAACCGCTCAAAGTTTCCAACTGATCGAGTTGTCTCCGACTCAAACCTGCCTTTGAACTTTGTCACCCAAAGCACATAC
>CAIMCU010000152.1 GCA_903839585.1 uncultured Actinomycetes bacterium
AGATAAGAGCGGTGTGATTAAGCCGTCGATGCAGGATAAGTATCTGCAGGTAGAAGAGTTCTTGCGTCTGTTAATTCCAACACTTAACAGTGCGATTGAAGCAGGACATATAGAACAGCCATCTCTGCAGAAACCTCTCAAGATAGTGGACCTTGGTTGTGGTCATGCGTACCTTACTTTTGCTGCGTATCAGTACCTAAATCAGCAACAGATTCCGGTTCGCGTCATTGGTATAGATGTTCGAACTGCGGCTAGAGATAGAAACAATGAAATAGCTAAACGCCTTGGTATCTCTGGATCGATTGAGTTTAGAGCAGAGGAGATTTCAGAGACCTCTCTTGATAGTGCTGATATTGCGATCGCTCTACATGCTTGCGATACGGCAACAGATGATGCGATCGCCTGGGCAATTAACTCAAAGGTCAGGCTTGCACTGATTGCACCGTGCTGCCACCACGACATACAGGCACAGATGGTTGAAGCTCCAGAGCCTTGGACGCTGGTAACTCGAAATGGAATTATGAAGGAACGTCTGGGAGATCTCATTACCGATGCTCTACGAATGCAAATTCTTAAGATGCGTGGATATCGAGTTGAAGCCATCGAATTCATCGGAGGCGAACACACTCCTCGAAATCTCATGATCCGAGCCACCTTCACTGGTGCAAAGCCGGATCCAATCGAGGCCACTCGGTATGAAGAGATGCTGGCGCTCTGGAAAGTAAAGCCTGCTCTATCTCACCTCATCAACGGTTAGACTGCTCTCATGTCTAAGGTCCTTGCATCACTTCCTGTTGGAGAAAAGGTTGGGATCGCATTCTCTGGTGGTTTAGATACATCGGTTGCAGTCGCTTGGATGCGTGAAAAAGGTGCGGTCCCTTGTACTTACACAGCAGACCTTGGTCAGTACGACGAACCCGATATCGATTCAGTTCCAGACCGCGCCAAAGAGTATGGCGCTGAGATTTCTCGTCTTGTTGACTGCAAGACCCCACTCGTTGAAGAGGGCTTAGCGGCAATCGCTTGCGGAGCCTTTCATATTCGTTCAGGTGGCAAGCAGTACTTCAATACAACACCACTTGGTCGAGCCGTCACCGGAACCTTGTTAGTACGTGCCATGTTGCAGGACAAAGTTGAAATCTGGGGAGATGGATCCACCTATAAGGGTAATGACATCGAACGTTTTTACCGTTACGGATTACTTGCAAATCCAAACCTACGAATCTATAAGCCGTGGCTTGATGCCGATTTTGTTCGCGAACTCGGTGGTCGCAAGGAGATGTCACAGTGGCTTGTCTCCCACAATCTTCCTTACCGCGACAGCGTTGAAAAGGCTTACTCAACCGATGCAAACATTCTTGGCGCTACCCATGAAGCTAAAGATTTAGAGAATCTCGACGCATCTATTGAGTTAGTACAACCAATCATGGGTGTTCGTTTCTGGGATGAGTCTGTAAAGATTGCATCTGAGGATGTAAAGATTAGATTTGTTCAAGGTCGACCAGTTGCCATAAATGGCAAGGAGTTCACCGACGTCGTTGCCCTTATGAACGAGGTAAATGCAATTGGCGGTCGCCACGGTCTTGGAATGGCCGATCAGATTGAAAATCGAATCATTGAAGCAAAGAGCAGAGGAATCTATGAAGCACCAGGAATGGCGCTCCTCTTTATTGCATACGAGCGTTTAGTCTCTGCGATTCATAACGAGGACACGATTGCGAACTACCACGCAGAGGGTCGTCGACTTGGACGCCTTCTGTATGAAGGTCGTTGGTTAGATCCACAAGCACTTATGCTCCGTGAATCACTAACCCGCTGGGTAGCATCTGCGATTACTGGAGAAGTAACCATTCGCCTTCGCCGTGGTGATGACTTCTCGATTATTGATACAACAGGTCCAGCCTTAAGTTACGCGCCAGAAAAACTCTCGATGGAGCGCACCGAGAACGCAGCGTTTGGGCCAGTAGATCGAATCGGTCAATTAACAATGCGTAACTTAGATATCGCCGACACTCGCGCGAAGCTTGAGATGTATAGCGCGCAAGGTCAGTTAGGCAGCGGAGATTTCAAGTTAGTTCGAGAAATTGGTCAGAGTAAAGACAAGAAGAGCTAAGGCTCACATGAGATTTCTCCAGCGCAATCGCTTAGTGCTTCTAACCGGCGCGCTCTTTGTTTTTCTCTCGTTGGCCCATCTTCCAGATGCTGTGTTTCCGCATGGTTTTGATAAGAACGCACCAATTCAACTGGCGGTCCTAGTCGCAATCTCTTCTCTTATGGCTGTTTTTATCTTTGTTAGAAGAGAGCGCTTTGCTTTCGAGCTAAAGCCAGTGCTGGCGCTGTACCTCTTAGTTGCTGCTCTTGTTTTATCGAGCATCTTCAGTGGGAATTTCATCAACTCTCTAACTGGAGAGACGGGTAGGTTCACTGGCGTAGTTTCTGTTTTTACCTTGATTATCGTTGCACTTTTTCATACTCAGTTCTCATCTGATCACTTTAGAAAGCTTATATATCTCTATCTTCTTGGTGTTGTCTTAATTGGTTTCTTTGGCTTACTTCAACACTTTAAGGTGATGACATTTCCTGGTGCAGCGGGAGTCTCTTCGACACTTGGCAATCCAGATTTCGTTGCCGCGATGCTCGGAACATCTACTCCACTCTTCTTTTACCTTGCTCTATCTGCAGATAAAGTTCGAAGAGTAATTCTCGGAGTTGGATTATTGATCAATTTGTTCTGCCTCTACTTTGCAGGACCTTTGCAGGCTTATGTAGATATCGCCATTACTCTGATGGGAATCGCTCTCTACCTTCTTAGAAATAGGTTAGCTCGAAAAGAGCTGACGCTAAATGTTAA
>CAIMCU010000153.1 GCA_903839585.1 uncultured Actinomycetes bacterium
GCCTGGCTGGAATCGAACCAGCGACAACTCGCTTAGAAGGCGAGTGCTCTATCCGACTGAGCTACAGGCGCCTGCAGGGGTCGTGTGCTCAATTGTACCGATATGAGCCACTAAGGTTTTCTCCATGGCTGAGTTCATTTATACGATGAAAAAGGCGCGTAAGGCGCATGGCGACAAAGTTATTCTCGATGATGTCACCTTGATGTTTTTACCTGGCGCAAAGATCGGTGTGGTTGGTCCAAACGGTGCAGGTAAGTCAACAGTTCTGCAGATAATGGCTGGATTGCAGCAACCTTCAAATGGTGAGGCATACCTTTCACCTGGTTACACCGTCGGTATCTTGTTGCAGGAGCCGCCTCTAAATGAAGAGAAGAACGTTTTAGAGAATGTTCAAGAGGGCGTTGCTGAAACTATTGAGATGCTTCATCGCTTTAATGCAATCTCTGAAGAGATGGCCAACCCGGATGCAGATTACGACAAGCTCCTTGCTGAGATGGGTGTACTTCAAGAGCAGCTCGATCACCGGAACGCATGGGATCTTGATTCACAGTTAGAGCAGGCGATGGATGCACTTCGCTGTCCACCAAGTGATGCTGATGTAAAGGTGCTTTCAGGTGGAGAGCGCCGTCGAGTGGCTTTGTGTAAGTTGCTTTTGCAGCAACCAGATCTTCTTCTTCTCGACGAGCCTACAAACCACTTAGATGCCGAATCAGTTCTTTGGCTTGAGCAACACCTTGCAAAGTATCCAGGTACCGTTGTTGCGATCACGCACGATAGATACTTCTTGGACAACGTTGCACAGTGGATCCTCGAACTCGATAGAGGCCGTGCCTATCCATACGAAGGTAACTACTCAACCTACCTTGAGACTAAATCGGCTCGACTTAAAGTTGAAGGACAAAAGGATGCAAAGCGCGCAAAGCGTCTTGCTGAAGAGCTCGATTGGGTCCGCCAAAACGCTAAGGGACGCCAAGCTAAGTCAAAGGCTCGTCTTGCACGGTATGAAGAGATGGCTGCCGAAGCAGACAAGATGCGCAAATTAGATTTCGAAGAGATTCAGATTCCACCAGGGCCACGCCTTGGAAATGTTGTTGTCGAAGTTGATCACCTTGTTAAGGGTTTTGATGATCGAGTTCTTATCGATGACCTTTCATTTACTTTGCCTCGTAACGGCATCGTCGGAATCATCGGACCAAACGGTGCAGGTAAAACCACACTCTTTAAGACAATCCTTGGGTTGGAGAAACCAGACTCTGGAAATGTAAAGATTGGTGAGACTGTAAAAATCTCTTACGTTGATCAGTCTCGTGGCGGTATTGATCCTAAGAAATCACTGTGGGAGGTCGTCTCTGATGGGCTCGACTACATCAAAGTCGGTCAGGTCGAAATGCCTTCACGTGCCTACGTCTCCGCCTTTGGATTTAAAGGTCCAGATCAACAAAAAGCTGCTGGCGTTTTATCTGGTGGAGAGCGCAACAGATTGAACTTGGCTCTAACTTTGAAGCAGGGCGGCAACCTCTTACTTCTCGATGAACCAACAAACGACCTTGATGTTGAAACACTTGGCTCACTTGAAAACGCTCTGCTTGAGTTCCCAGGCTGTGCCGTAGTTATCTCTCACGATCGCTGGTTCCTTGACCGCGTAGCAACGCACATCCTCGCCTACGAAGGTGAGTCAAAGTGGTTCTGGTTTGAAGGAAACTTCGAATCATATGAAGCTAATAAAATCGATCGCCTTGGTGCAGATGCAGCACGTCCTCACCGCGCAACCTATAGAAAGCTCACACGATAATGAAGTACATCAGCAAGCAGTTTGTCCGTTGGGATGACCTCGATGCATTTGGTCACGTCAATAA
>CAIMCU010000154.1 GCA_903839585.1 uncultured Actinomycetes bacterium
ATCTAGCAAATCTTCGAGTTCGGTTAAGGTTTCAATATCGAAATCGTTAGTGGGTTCATCAAGTAGTAGAACGTTTGGCGAGCCCATGAGCAACCTTGTCAGTTGAAGTCTTCGCTTCTCGCCACCTGATAAATCGCCAACTGGCGTCCACTGTGAATCTCTATCAAAGCCAAGACGTTCACAAAGCTGCGATGCTGAAAGAGACTTTCCTCCCCCAAGCTCAATGTGATTAGCAATCTTCTCAACGGCTTCTAAAACACGCCATGTTGGATTCAACTCATCTAAATGCTGTGTAAGGAACGCTGACTTGACGGTAACTCCAGTGACTAGCTTTCCTGCAGCGGGTTGATGCTCTCCTGCAAGTATCCGCATCAAGGTTGTCTTTCCTGCGCCGTTTACTCCAACAATTCCGATTCGATCTCCTGGGCCCACGTTCCAATAAAGATCATGCAGTAACTCCTTATCACCAGCCTTAACCTGAAGATGATGCGCCTCATAAACAGTATTACCAAGGCGATTTGTTGCAAACTTTAATAACTCTCCTTGATCACGAGGTGATGGTTCATTTGCAATTAACTCATTAGCTGCATCGACTCGAAACTTTGGCTTTGTCGTTCTTGCGGGTGCTCCTCTTCGAAGCCACGCTAACTCTTTTCTAATCAAGTTGTTTCGCCGTGCATCCATCGCACTAGCCTGTCTAGCTCGTTCAGCTTTAGCTAAGACAAATGCGGAGTAACCACCTTCATACTCTTCGACCTGACCATCTACGACCTCCCAGGTTCGTTCTGTGACAGCATCGAGGAACCAACGATCATGTGTTATGACCAAGACTGATAGTGACTTTCGAGAGTTCAAGTGCGAAGCTAGCCATGCAACGCCCTCGACGTCTAAATGGTTTGTCGGTTCATCAAGGAGCAAAAGATCTAAATCCGAGATAAGTAGCTTCGCTAAGCCGACTCGCCTCTTTTCACCGCCAGATAAAGAGATGAACTTTCTATCAAATAAGTGATCATCGAAGCCACCAAACAACCCTGTAAAGATTTCACGAATGAGTGGGTTTCCCGCCCACTCGTGCTTCTCTTTTTCGCCTAGAACAACATCTCCAACTGTTGCATCAGGCGATGCTTTATCAACCTGGGATAAGAGACCAATACTGACAGAGTTAGATTTTGTAACTCTTCCTGCATCTGGAGACTCAATTCCAGCGATTACCTTCATTAAAGTGCTTTTGCCACAACCGTTTCGGCCAACAATCCCGATTCGATCACCTTCTGAAACTCCTAATGAAACCTTTTCAAGCAGGGGTTTAATATCAAAGGCTTTGAAGACCTCTTCGATATTGACAATATTGCGCGCCACGATGGGAGAGCGTACCTTTCAACTATGAAGGTAACCGACCGCCAATACGCTCTCGATTTGGATGCGAAGGACCCGCTAGCTAAGTTTCGCCAACAGTTTGTGATCTCTGATCCAAATATTTGCTACCTAGATGGCAACTCCCTCGGTCGCCTACCGCTCTCGACGATTTCTGCAGTCAATGATTTTCTAACTCATGAGTGGGGGCCAGAGGTAGTCACTGGTTGGAGCCACTGGGTTGATGAAGCCCAGCCAATAGGAGATCTCATCGGCCGATCAACTCTAGGCGCTGCACCTGGACAAGTTCTGGCCTGTGACACAACCTCCGTGAACTTCTATCAGTTAGCTCTTGCCGCCATCCACGCACGTCCTGGAAGAAAGACAATCATCACAGATACTGCAAACTTTCCAACTGATCGATACATACTCGATGGAATTGCAAAAAGCCTTGGCTTGAAGTTGATTCTTATCGATAATGAAGATCCGGCTATCTCTGAAAATGAAAGAGTTACTGAAGAAATCCTCGATAAGTACATGTCTGAAGATGTCGCATTGGTAACCCTTGAAGTGATTCAGTACCGCTCGGGTGCACGCAACGATATAAAACTACTGACCGATCTTGTTCGTTCTTACGGCGCCTTTCTTCTGTGGGATGCAAGCCATGCTGTTGGCGCCATTGAAATGGATTTTGATGCCAACGGTGTCGATATCGCAGTCGGTTGCACATATAAGTACGGAAACTCAGGCCCTGGGTCACCGGCATGGCTCTATGTAAACAAGAAAGTCCAAGCAGAGTTACAGGTCCCAATCCAAGGATGGTTTTCTCAAGAAGAGCAGTTTGAAATGGGCCCAGTCTTTGAGAAGGCCAAAAGCATCCGTGGCTTTCAGATAGCAAGCCCATCTCTTATCGGTTTGCGTTGCGTAAAGAGCGCCTTCACAATGATTGAAGAAGCAGGGATTCATAAGATCTCAGAAAAAGCTGCGGTTGGAACAGAGATGATGATCAAACTTTTCGACGAGTGGCTTTCAGAGCTTGGATTTACTCTCTTAACTTCACGCAACCCTCAAGAACGTGGTGGTCACATCTCTCTTGGCCATCCTGAGGCGGCAAAAATCTGTGTTGCGCTAAGACAGTTTGCTGATGTAATACCAGATTATCGAACTCCAAACTCCATTCGTTTGGCGATTGCGCCACTACCAACTTCATATACTGAAGTTTGGGATGGTTTTCAGAGAATTCGCGATTTAGTTCGTGAAGGTAAGCACCTAACTATTCAAGGATCAGATTCGAGAGTCACATGAGTGAGAATGAGTTTGAACAGGCACTGACATACACCTCTTACCTCGCAGTTGATGAACTTCTCAGCCTTCAACGGCCACTATCTGATGGGCCTGAGCATGATGAGCTTCTCTTTATCGTTATTCATCAAACCTACGAACTTTGGTTTAAGCAGTTACTGCATGAGTTTGCGGCTGCAGGTAAGGCGTTGGAAGCTGGCCAAACACATTATGCACTCTCACTCCTTGGTCGTATTCGCACCATACTTAAGGTCTGTGTAACGCAAGTAGATATTTTAGAAACAATGACTCCACTGCAGTTCAACGCGTTTCGTGGCTATCTAGCATCATCAAGTGGTTTTCAATCTGCACAGTTTAGAAAGATGGAGGCCGTATTGGGTCGTCGTGATTCAAAGATGGCCGGTCATCTTCCACTTGATATTCAAGAGGAGATTGCCCAGATTTGTTCACAAAACTCAATCTGGGACTCTTTACTTGTTTACTTAAATGGTCGTGGCCACGCTATGCCAAGCTCGGTTTTGGAGCGCGATAAGAAAGATGCTTATGTTTCAAACTCTGAGGTTCAAGATGCACTTCTCTTAGTGCACAGGCAGGATCCAGAGTCGGCGATGGTTTGTGAGCGCTTTGTCGATATCGATGAAGGGGTTCAAGAATGGCGATACCGCCACGTTAAAATGGTTGAAAGAACTATCGGCCACAAAGCAGGTACAGGTGGCTCAAGCGGGGTTGGATATTTAGCATCCACACTTTTCCATCCGGTGTTTACCGATTTATGGGAGATACGATCCCGTTTTTAAATGCCGCTGATAACTAACTCATCCATCGGCTTGCGAACACGAGCGGCGGTCTCTCTTTCAAACAAGGCACCTTCAAGCTTTTCAGGGGAGTCCTGTTTTCCAATTGCGACTATGACTAAGGGAACAAGATCTGCAGGAATCTCGAAAGCTTCGCGTGCTTTAACTTTGTCATACCCCGCCATTTGATGTGCAACAAAGCCACGATGATGAATTTCAAAACTCATCTGTGCCACAGCTAAACCGCAATCAAACTGGTAATCGGCGTACGGCTCACCATTTTGATTTGTAGTTTTGCCAAGTGTAAATATAAAAGCTAAAGAGTTTTTTGCCCATGATGCATTGGTGGGATTTAGAACCTCCATCATTTTTTCAAAGCTCTCATCTCCAGGACGAGCAACGATAAATCTCCAGGGCTGCCCATTGTTGGCAGATGGAGCCCAACGACCAGCTTCTAGTATGGCCAGCAGATCAGCCTCTTCAATCTTGGCTGTGCCATCAAGGGATCTAGGACTTCTTCTGGTGGCGATAATTTCATGGACTGGCTGGGATGTTTGAGCTCTCATGGGAAGAAGATTAACTCTCCTATAGAGTTCTCGCATGTCGTCATGGATAGAAGCTGCAGCAACTTGGTTGGTTGATAACAACCTCCAGATTCCGTTGTTCGTCTTTCTTATCGCTTTAGTTTTTGCTGAAGGTGCTGCCTTTCTTGGATTAGTTCTTCCAGGTGAGACGGCTCTGATTACAGGTGGAGTTCTTGCCTACGAAGGTGTCTGGCCTATTTGGCTCTTTGTACTGGTTTCAATTGTTGCAGCGGTTACAGGAGACTCCGTTGGTTTCTATATTGGCCACCGTTACGGAGATCGCATCAAGTCAACCCAGCTAGGCAGATTTGTCGGTGAAAAAAGGTGGAGATTGGCTCAACATATCTTTGATAGATATCACTGGGGGGCAATCTTCTTTGGGAGAGCTCAAGGACTCCTACGCGCATTGATCCCCGCTCTAGCGGCGATGAATAAGGTTAAGTACCGGGTCTTTATTCGATGGAACGCACTAGGGGCCACGATATTTGCTGGTGGTGTCGCTGTGCTTGGGTATGTATTTGCTGGCAGCTTGAATCAGCTTGAAGAGTTCCTAAAATACTGGGCAATCGGTTTCTTTGCACTTATTATCATCACAGTGCTTATTCTCAAGCGCAAATTAGAACACCTACTAGAGGACTGAAAGCGATAAAGAAATAATGCCTAACTCAGTCCATCCAACAAAACAACTTCTAATTAAGACAGCATTAGAGCTTATGGAAACAAAACTGCCTACAGAGATCGCCGTTGATGAAATACTCACAAACTCTGGAATCTCAAAAGGTAGCCTCTACCACCACTTTGAAGACTTAGCGGAGCTTCTTGAGACAGCTCAAGTTGAAAAGTATGCGCAGTGGGTAGATAGAAGTATTGAGCAGCTCATCGCTGTCGTTGGAAACTCCTCTACTATCCATGATTTTGAAAAAGGTTTGATACAAGTCACCCGTGTTACTCAAAGTAATGATTATGCAGATACTCGTTACATGCGCGCACGTACAATCGCTAACTCAGTCCAAAGCGAAAGATTTAAGAAAGCACTTGCAGATGTACAGGCGCACCTAACCGATGCGCTTGAAGATATTATCCGTGAAGCTGATGAAAAAGGTTTTTTGCAGGATGGAACAGATCATCGTGCAACCGCCGTTTTTATCCAGTCTTATACTCTTGGAAAAATCGTTGATGATGTTGTCGGAAACGATTTAAACTCTGAAAAATGGAACTTAATGATTGATAAATTAATGCGCAACGTTTTTCTAAAGTACTAGTTTTTCCCGCGTGTTTTTGGAAAAAGTTGCGCTTTTTCAGGGCGTGCGAGAGAATTACCTTCCAAATGAAACCACACCACGCAAGTACTTTTAGAGCAGTACCCGGTAACTCAAGGCCGATATCATCTGAGAAAGTTAGCTCCCTGCTTGCATCAGAGTGGGATAAGTTCACCAATGAGACAGGTGCTTCAAAGGTTGAGAGCCTTCGCGCCAGCAAATCTCTTCCACTCGGAGTAACTTCAAGCTTCCAGCACTGGGATCCATACCCAATCTCTATCAAATCAGCCAAGGGAGCTTGGATGACCGATGTGGATGGGCGTGAGCTCCTGGATCTTTCAATGGGGTTCGGTGCGATGCTCGCAGGTCACCTCAATCCAACGGTGGTTGCAGAGGTTGAAGAGTCCCTCAAGACAGGAATGCTCTACGTAACCCCTTCGCCAACCTCCACAGATGCGGCAGAGAGAGTCTGTAAGCGCTTTGGAATTGATCAAGTTCGATTTACTAACTCAGGTACAGAGTCAACTATGTACGCGGTTCGCACCGCGCGTGCAGCGACCGGCAAGCTTGCAATCGTCAAGATTGAAGGCGGATACCACGGTAGCTACGATCCATTTGTTGTCTCCAGCAAGCCACCCCTTAATAAGGCTGGTAAGGCGGATAAGCCAAACGCTGTGGTTGATTCCAACTTGGTGCCAGGTGATGTCTACGTAGTCCCTTACAACAACGCTGAAGCTCTTGAGCGGATCTTTAAAAAGCATTCAAAGAAGATCGCGTGCTTTATCATCGAACCAGTTCTAGAAAACTTAGCGATTGTCCTTCCAGATGAGGGTTACTTGGAGCGGGTTCGTAAGCTCTGTGATCAATACGGAATCATTTTAATCTTTGATGAAGTGAAGACAGGATTAACAGCTGGTGCACATGGTGCGGCGCAGCGCCTAGGTGTACAACCAGATCTAATTACCTTGGCTAAGTCGATCGGTGGTGGATTAACAATCGCTGCATTCGGTGGCAAGCAGAAGTACATGGACTTCATCACAAACGGCAAGATGGCGCACTTCGGTACATTTAATGGAAATCCATTAGCTATGGCTGGGGTACGAGCTGTAGATATGGTCTGCACTCCAGAAACACTTGCAGTTGCTGAGACTTTTAATCAACAGGCTTTAGACCGCATCACTGAAATCATCAGAGAGTACGAGCTTCCCGCACACACCGTTGGCTTTGGAGTGAAGGGTTGTATTACCTGGTCAACAACTCCAGTGCGCAACTACCGAGACTATAAAGCTACAGACTTTGGTGTTGCAGAGCTTTCATGGCTCTGGTCGCTTAACCGCGGAATCATTACCCCTCCAGGGTTAGATGAGCAGTGGCTTATTAGCTTGGCCCACGGTCAACGTGAAATCGATGTACTTGTTGAAGATTTCCAAGCATTCGCTGTAGCCATCCGTTCATAAATAAGAGAGTATTTACTTATGATTCAAGGTGGAATTATCAACGGCCAGTTGGCCTCATTATTAGCGCGATTTCGTCATGTAAATACTCTTGCAATTGTTGATGGGCCTTTCCCGACCTACCCAAACGTTGAAACCATCGAGCTGGGTATCGTTATGGGGCTTCCAACAATTCCACAGGTACTTGATGCGATTTTGCCCCATGTTGATCCCACCGGAATCTATTTAGCGGCTGAGTTTGAGTCAAAGGTTGATGCAGCCACGGTTGCTCAGTACAAAAAGCACCACAGGGGTTTAGAGACGACCGTTATTCCTCACGAGGAGTTTAAGGTCAAGGTTGGACAGAGTCTTGGAATTATCCATACAGGTGATGGGATTCCATACAGCAGCGTTATTTTGCGACAAGGCTAAAGTCGATCTCATCCTTACTTGGATAAGAGGACTGAGCGCCTTTTTTAGTAACACTCTGAGTCGCGCACGCTAGAGCAAACTTCACAGCACTCTCCTCGCTTGCTCCATCTGCAAGTGCGGATGCAAAAGCTCCAATAAAGCAGTCCCCGGCGCCGGTTGTATCGATTGCTGTGACCTTTGTCGTTGGAAACTTCTGTGTACTTCCATCGGTTTTATGCAGGAGCGCTCCATCGGAGCCTAAAGTGATAAGTAGACGACCATAGACTTTGGTCGCACTTCCAATCTCTTCATACTCAATCTCATTAGGGATGAGCCAATCTGTCACCTTAAGCAGATCATCGCTAAGAGGTTGATAAGGAGCTGGGTTCATCACCGTTGTGATTCCTAACCCTTTAGCCGCTTTAAACGCTGCAAGAGTTACATCCTGCGGTATCTCGCATTGACCAATGAGAACATCAACATCTTTGAGTTGTTGTATCGCATCTACTGCCATTGCAGGTGTTAGTTGAAAGTTTGCGCCTGGAACAATTGAGATCCTATTTTGTCCAGCTCCATCAACCCAGATATGAGCGACCCCTGTGTGCGTATCAAAACGCGTAACGAAGTCGGTGCTCATATCATTTGAGAGAAAGTTTTTTAAACAGTCATCGCCGAAGCTGTCTTTGCCGATTCCTGCGATCATTGAAACGCTTGCACCAGTGTGTGCCGCCATAACCGCTTGATTGGCGCCCTTTCCTCCGAAGCCAACTGTGAATGAGTTTCCAAACCTAGTTTCGCCAGGGGCTGGAAGCACATCTGCGTAAACGGTGAGATCCATCATGGTGCTACCTATGACTGCAATTTTCCCGGACATAGAAGTAGTCTAGAACCATGAATACACCGATGCCATCAAAGCTTCCCTCCAACCAGTTCGACCACTTTTATCGTGGGGGAACTCGAATAGGAGCACTGCGTCACGGACCTGGTGGACCAATGCGCCCTGAAGAGTGGATCGCATCTGTGACGACAAGGTTCGGGGCAACAGAGCAAGGTTTATCAAAACTCTCCGATGGCACCTACCTAAAGGATGCGATTGCCCAAGACTCTGCAGGTTGGCTCGGCGCAGATCATGTTCGGGATTGTGGATTAAGTACTGAGGTGCTCATTAAGTTACTTGATCCAGAGCAACGTCTTCCTGTTCACTACCATCCAAATAAAGCCTTTGCGAAGCAACACCTTGGTTTAGATCATGGAAAGACCGAGGCGTGGATCATTCTCGAAGCACCAGAAGGCTCTGGAGTTGGGTTGGGATTCAAGGAGGAAAAAAGCAAGGAGCAGATTCTTAAGCTCATCAAAGCAGAAGACTCCGAAGCCTTCTTAGC
>CAIMCU010000155.1 GCA_903839585.1 uncultured Actinomycetes bacterium
AGAAACAGGCCATTCCTGCCATAATTACCGCCGTTGCTCTTTGGCAACAGGCCTCTCTAGCTCAGTGGTAGAGCAGCGCACTTGTAATGCGCAGGTCGTCAGTTCAATCCTGACGGGGGGCTCCAGTAGGGCAGAAGGGTGGTCGATTATGGGTACCTTCCCGAAAGATGCTTTTCAAGATTTAATCGCAGCAAATGATGAGTACGTAAACTCCTTTAAATACTCAGAGCTCACAGGTCGCGCACAAAAGGGTTTAGCGATTGTTACCTGTATGGACTCTCGAATAAATCCACTCTCTGTTGTCGGAATGCGTTCAGGAGATGCAAAGATTCTTCGAAATGCGGGTGCTCGCGTAACTGAGGATGTACTTCGTACATTGGTTTTAGCAACCTACTTGCTTAACGTAAATCGCATCTTGATTATGCCGCACACCGATTGTCTAATGGCGCAGGGAAGCGAATCAGATATCCACGCACTTTTGGAAAAGGATTTTGGTGTTGATACTCGAAGTCTTGAGTTCAAGACAACAACTGATCAAGTTGGAGCGCTTACAACCGATGTCACAAGAGTGCGTTCATACCCATTCTTGCGCGAAGGTATAACCGTGGGCGGTGCGATTTATGATGTTAAAACCGGCACAATCAAACCGGTAGATTGCTAATGACCAAAGCGGTAAACACTCGCACCTGGTTTATCTCAATCTTTACCCTCTTCCTAACTCGCGGCTTCCTCTTTGCAACGTGGATTAGCCGTGGCCCAGAGGTAAAAGAGCTCTTAGATCTCAACAACGCTCAGATGGGCTTCTTCACGATGCTCTCTGCAATCGGTGGACTTATTGCAATTGTTTACGCCGGAAGAGTTACCTCGCACTTTGGATCAAAGAGGATTGCAATCGCCTCATTTGGCGTTATGGGCTCTAGCTTTCTTTTGATGGGTGTAACAATCGGTGGGCAATCACTTGCACTTGCCTCACTCTTTCTTTTAATTCTTGGTATTCCTATCGCCATGATCGACTTTGCAGGAAACCTTGAGGCTAACGCACTTGATAAGGCTGCAGAGAAGTCACGCATGCCTGCGGTTCACAGCGCATACAGCCTTGGAATGTTGAGCGGTTCAGGACTTTCAAGCATTCTGATTAGTTTTGATATCGCACTTCAGATTCACTTTGTATTTGTTGGAGTCATCGTTGGTGGAGTATCGATCCTTGCTGGTTTAGCGATTCCAGATCACGGACATCATGCAACGCATGAAAGCGATGAGGAAAAAGCTTTGGCTAAGAAGATGCGCAAAGCTGTATGGAAAGAGCGCCGCAGTATCTACATCACCATCATTGGCTTTGCCTTTATCCTCTCTGAGATGGTCGCAGGAACATGGGCACCTATTGCTGTGACCGATGCTGGTTATAGCGACTCCGCCGGAGCCTTTGCCATCACAATGTTTTGGATTGCAATTCTTATTGGGCGCTTAGGTGGCGGATACATGATCGACCGATTTGGTCGCGTTACCTTTGTAAATATCTCGCTCTATATAACCATCATCGGAGTCGTTGTCTTCGCTGCAAGTGATTACCTGCATATGCCTTTCGTCGGACTCTTTTTATGGGGCCTTGGAATGTCTAATGGATTTCCTATGATGATCTCCGCTATGGGTGATGAGAACAAGTGGGCAACTCCGCGAGTGAACATGATTATTACCTTTGTCTACATCTCATCCCTTACAGCTGGACCAGCACTTGGTGCGGTTGGTCAAGTAATCGGTTTGTACGCAGCTTTTGGAATACCGCTTATCTTCTTAATCATCGCCTGCTTTATTAGCAAAGAGTCAGCGCCCTTACAGGGTAAGTAGATTTAACTTAGTTCTGGATTAGTTCGCCGAATCGGCATCTTTGTAACTGGATAGCTTAAATCCTCTAAGAAGTGCGCAACTATCGCGCTAAACAACCCTGGCTTCTCCTTTGGTACTCCATGGGATGTTCCAGGGATTACAGCGAGCTGACCCAGCGGTAGCGATTCATATAGTTCAACAGTATGGCTGTGTGAAATAACATCATCATCGCCAACTAATACCAGTACTGGGCACTGGATCTTTTGCAGATCCT
>CAIMCU010000156.1 GCA_903839585.1 uncultured Actinomycetes bacterium
AACTCCGCAAGATGTTCACATGGATTAAGTCATCAAATAAGGATGACTACAAAGAAGGAAGCGCAGCGCGTGGGTAAACCTGTTGTTTTAATCGCTGAGGAGTTAAGTCCTGCAACCCTTGAGGCTCTTGGACCTGACTTTGAGGTACGTAACTGTGACGGTGCAAACCGTGATGAGTTATTAGCTGCTCTTGCAAAGGGAGTAGATGCCGTACTTATTCGCTCTGCAACAAAGATGGATGCAGAGGCGATAGGCGCAGCAAAGGGCTTAAAGGTTATTGCTCGCGCGGGTGTTGGTTTAGATAACGTCGACATCCCTGCTGCTACGACAGCTGGAGTTATGGTCGTTAACGCACCGACTTCAAATATCGTCTCAGCTGCAGAGCTTGCTATCTCCTTGCTTCTTGCATCTGCACGTTTTATCTCACCAGCACACGCAGCACTACGTAACGGTAAGTGGGCGCGTTCTAAGTACACAGGTGCCGAACTCTTTGAAAAGACCCTTGGAATCGTTGGATTTGGTCGTATCGGTCAGCTGGTTGCGCACCGCATGCAAGCCTTTGGTATGAACATCGTTGCATACGATCCATACCTACAACCTGCACGCGCGGCTCAATTAGGTGTTTCACTGGTAACTCTTGATGAACTTCTCGCTCAGAGTGATTTCATTACGATCCACCTTCCAAAGACAAAAGAGACTGCAAACCTCATCGGTGTTGACGCACTAAAGAAGGTAAAGCCAGCTGTGCGCATCATTAACGCTGCGCGTGGTGGCGTTCTCGATGAAGCAGCTCTTTATGATGCAATCGTTGAGGGACGAGTTGCCGGCGCTGGCCTTGATGTGTTTTCAACTGAGCCTTGTACAGACTCACCGCTCTTTACACTTGATCAGGTTGTTGCAACTCCTCACCTTGGTGCATCAACGGATGAAGCACAGGAGCGCGCAGGAATTGCCGTTGCAGTCTCTGTCCGTAAAGCGCTTTCAGGAGAGCTCGTACCAGATGCTGTCAACGTGAAGGGTGGCGCTGTTGATGAAGAGATTCGTCCATCACTGCCACTAGTCGAAAAGATGGCACAGATTGCAACAGCGTTAGCTGGAGAACTACCTGTAAGCATGGATGTCCATGTTCGCGGAGATATCTCTGTCCATGACTCATCAATCTTGGCTGTTAGCGCGCTCAAAGGCGCACTTGTTGCCACTGGTGCTGAAGAGGTTACCTACGTTAACGCTCCAGGTCTTGCTGCCGAGCGCGGAGTTACATCCTCGGTCGATACATCAGCTGAAAGCCCTGAGTACCGCAGCATGATCTCTTTGCACTGCGCACTAAGCAACGGAAAAGCAATTACCGTTAATGGAACCCTGATGGGAATCCGCAAAGTTGAGAAGATCATCGCTATCGATGGATTTGATCTCGACCTTCCACCAACAGATAACATGCTATTTCTACGTTATGCAGATCGCCCAGGAGTTGTTGGTGCCGTAGGAAACATTCTTGGTCAGTCGAAGATCAATATCGCTGGCATGCAGGTTGCACGCAACAGCGCTGGGGGCGAAGCACTCATGGCGCTTACAGTTGACTCTTCAGTAGGAGCAGATATCGCAGCAAAGGTTGCAAAAGAGTCTGGAGCAGAACTCGTTCGCTCAGTTACTTTGGTGTACTAATGGCAAAGACAATTAACTTAGCTGTTATCGCCGGTGATGGAATCGGACCCGAGGTCGTTGCACAGGGGTTGCGCGTCCTCGATAAGGTTGCATCAAAGCATGGTCTCTCATTTGCAAAGAGTGAGTACGACTTAGGTGCGGGCAACTGGCACCGAACAGGTGAGGTGCTTCCAGACTCAGTTATGTCCGAGATTGCAAAATCAGATGTCATTCTTCTTGGTGCAGTCGGTGATCCGACCGTTCCAAGTGGTGTTTTAGAGCGCGGGCTACTTCTTAAGCTTCGCTTTGCCTTTGATCACTACATCAACCTGCGCCCAGCGGTTTTGCGTGCCGGAGTTACAGGACCATTAGCCACGAAGGCACCTATCGATTTCATTGTTGTTCGTGAAGGCACAGAAGGTCCTTACGTTGGAGCCGGTGGCTCACTCTTTGAAGGTACCCCTTCAGAGATCGCAACTGAGGAGTCACTTAATACTCGACGTGGCGCCGAGCGAGTAATCCGTGATGCGTTTGCACGCGCACAAAAGCGTGATCGTAAGAAGCTCACACTTGTTCATAAGAACAACGTTTTAACACGTGCAGGTGGATTATGGACCCGCACATTCAATGAGGTAGCCAAGGAGTTCCCTGAGGTAACCACTGATTACCTACACGTTGATGCTGCATCGATGTTCTTTGTGACAAATCCAGAGCGCTTTGATGTAGTTGTAACTGACAATCTTTTTGGAGACATCATTACAGATATCGCAGCTGCAATCTGTGGCGGTATCGGATTAGCTGCATCTGGAAACATCAATCCAACGGGTGCCTTCCCATCGATGTTCGAGCCTGTTCATGGCTCTGCTCCTGATATCGCAGGCAAAAACCTTGCAGATCCAACTGCAACGGTGATGTCTGTTGCGATGATGTTTGATCACCTTGGCTATGCAGATGCAGCACGTGAAATCGAAGCTGCGGTTAACGCAGACCTGCTTACACGTGCAGATAAGAAGCGAAGCACTACAGAGGTAGGAGATGCGCTACTAGCGCTGCTATAACCATGAAAATTTCACTCAATCCACAGGCTAAAGATGAAGCAACGCGCAACGCGCTAGTTGCTGAAGGTGGATTTGGTAAGTACTACACAGATCACATGGTTGTTTGCGAGTGGGAAGACAAAAAGGGTTGGGCTGAGCCTGAGATAAAGGCGTACGGTCCAATTACCTTAGATCCAGCAACTGCGGTCTTTCACTACGGTCAAGAGATCTTTGAAGGCATGAAGGCGTACCGCCAACCAGATGGTGGAATCGCACTCTTTCGCCCTGAGGCCAATGCGCAACGCTTTATTAACTCTGCAAAGCGTCTTGCACTACCTGAGATGTCTATCGAGCTTTTCCTTGAGACAGTTAATGAGTTTGTAAAGATCGATGGAGGATGGGTACCAAATCAAGTTGGTGAGTCTCTCTACATTCGACCATTCATGATTGCTACGGAGGTTGGATTAGGAGTACGCCCAACAAATAAAGCAACGTATATGTTGATTGCAACACCGGCAGGTGCTTACTTTGATCCATCAAAGCCTGTATCCGTCTGGATCTCAACTGAGTATGTTCGTGCAGCACAAGGCGGAACAGGCGAAGCAAAGTGTGGTGGAAACTACGCAGCCTCACTGGTTGCACAGAAAGCTGCCGCTAAAGAGGGCTGCGATCAAGTTGTCTGGCTCGATGCGAAAGAGCGCAAATGGGTTGAAGAGATGGGCGGAATGAACCTCTACTTCGTTAAGGGTTCTGGAAAAGATGCCACCGTCATCACTCCTAAGTTAACGGGCACGCTCCTTCCGGGTGTTACTCGCGACTCCATTCTCTCCGTTGCAAAGGATCTTGGTTACAAGACTGATGAGGTAATGCTCTCGGTTGATGATTGGCGCGATGGCATCGCATCCGGGGAAATCACAGAAATATTTGCATGCGGGACAGCGGCCGTTGTTTCTCCAATAGGACAGGCAAAGAGCGCGATGGGCACGTGGGTAACAGGTGATGGACAACCAGGCAAGATCACGATGGAGATTCGCAACCATCTTCTCGGAATTCAACATGGAAAGATTGAAGATAAGCACGGCTGGAATAAGAGAGTTCTCTGATGCCAGTATCGGATGCATTCCATATATATGACACCACTCTTCGTGATGGTGCCCAACAAGAGGGGTTAAACCTCTCCGTTCACGACAAGCTCACTATCGCCCGTCACTTAGATGATCTAGGTGTCGGCTTTATTGAAGGCGGCTGGCCTGGAGCTAATCCAAAGGACACCGAGTTCTTCGCCCTTGCTAAGAAGGAGCTCAAACTTAAGAACGCTACCTTCGTAGCCTTTGGTGCTACCCGACGTCCAAACGTTAAGGCTGCTGATGATGCTCTTCTTGCAGCACTCCGCGATTCCGGCGCCCCAGCTGTAACCCTTGTTGCAAAGGCCTTTGATCGTCACGTAGATCTTGCTTTGAAAACCTCACTCGATGAAAACCTGGAGATGATTCGCGACTCTGTAAGCCACCTTCGCGCTGAAGGACAGCGTGTTTTCCTAGATGCTGAGCACTTCTTTGATGGCTACCGTGCAAACCGTGCATACGCTCTCGAAGTTATCCGTGTGGCAATGGAAGCCGGCGCAGATGTTGCAGCGCTGTGCGATACCAATGGTGGAATGCTGCCAGATGAAATCGCCGACGTTGTTCATGATGTTTTAGGTGCCACTAAAGCGCGACTTGGAATTCACTGTCACAACGACACCGGTTGCGCGGTAGCAAACTCCATGGCAGCCGTTGCCGCTGGCGCAACACATGTTCAAGGAACACTTAACGGATACGGTGAGCGTACGGGTAATGCAGATCTAGTAAGCATTATCGCTAACTTAGAGTTAAAGAAGAAGCAGTTAGTGCTTCCACCAAACGCTTTGCGCGAATCATTTAGAATTTCACATGCAGTTGCCGAGGTTACAAACGTTGCACCATCTGCACGTCAGCCATACGTTGGTGTATCTGCCTTTGCACACAAAGCCGGTCTTCACGCATCTGCGATTAAGGTAGACCCAGCTCTTTATCAGCATGAGGATCCTTCATCTGTTGGAAACGATATGCGCATGCTTATCTCAGATATGGCAGGTCGCGCATCAATCGAACTCAAAGCACAGGAGCTCGGTGTTGATTTAGAGGGAGATCGCGCACTGGCCTCACGTGTAGTTGATCGCGTTAAGGAGATGGAGTCACGTGGCTTTACCTTTGAAGCAGCCGATGCCTCCTTTGAACTTTTGCTCCTCGAAGAGGTAAAGGGAAAGCGTCCTAACTTCTTCTCTATCGATCATTGGACAACAACTACCGAGCGCTCTGCTTCAAATAATATTGTTACAAAGGCTGAGGTAACCGTTACCGCACAAGGAAAACAAATCTCATGCGCCGGTAGCGGAAACGGCCCAGTTAACGCATTTGATAATGCGCTACGTACAGGCTTAAAGCAGCTCTACCCTGAGATAGAGGTTCTAGAACTGACCGATTACAAGGTTCGCATTCTTGAAGGACGTTTAGGTACCGGAGCTGTTACCCGTGTACTTGTTGAAACATCCGATAAGAATGGTGAGTGGAGTACCGTCGGCGTTCATGAGAACGTGATCGCAGCATCTGCCATGGCCCTTGAAGATGCGATTACCTTTGGCCTCCTGCGTCAAGGACGCAAGCCCGAGTAACCTAGCGTTATGACCCGCGCCAGTTATACCGATGTGCGCGATGCATTTGAAAAGTACCTAGAGTCTGAGCGCTCATTATCTGTTCATACTGTTCGTGCTTACATGGGGGATCTTGATTCCCTATTTGAACATATGGATCGACTAAAGGTTGCCGAGTTTAATGAGCTAGAGATTTCTCATATTCGATCATGGCTTGCAAACCTCCAGGTTAAAGGGGGAGCGCGCACAACACTTTCTCGTCGCGCTGTTTCAGTTCGACTTTTCACGAAATGGGCTACCAAGAAAGGCTTTCTGCCTAAAGACATCGCCCAAAACCTTGCAACCCCTAAGGGTCACCGAACCTTGCCTGGAGTTTTAAACACATCCGAGGCAACCACCGCAATGGACTCATTAGCTACTCGAGTGTCTGAAGATGGGTCGCCGCAATCCCTTCGAGACTGCGCAATGGTTGAACTCCTTTACGCAACAGGTGCACGAGTCTCTGAACTATGTGGATTAGATCTAGATGATGTGAACTATGAGAGACAAACTATTCGTGTATTAGGCAAGGGCGATAAGGAGCGAACAATTCCTTTAGGTGCGCCTGCAATGCGCGCGCTCGAAGCATGGCTTAAGGATGGTCGCGAAAACCTACTCACCGACAAGTCAGATAGAGCCGTATTCCTTGGAAGACGTGGAAAGAGAATCGATCAACGTGCCGTTCGCACGGTTGTATATGAAGCACTTGCTGCACTTGATGGTGTTGAGCGAATGGGACCGCACGCACTGCGTCACTCAGCTGCAACCCACCTGCTTGAGGGTGGAGCAGATCTTCGAACCGTCCAGGAAATCTTGGGACATGCATCCCTTGCTACCACTCAGATATATACCCACGTCACTACTGAGCGACTGCAAAAAGCCTTCAAGCAAGCCCATCCTCGCGCTTAACCCTGGGATTTTGCACCCCGTCCAGACAGGTAGGATTTGGTCTGCACAAACCTTCGGGGGCGTGACATCTCAGCACTTATCTCTGAAACGTTTTACGCGGAAGAGAAGCCACTTCGGTCTTAAAGAATTTTAAGTCGGCGTTGTAGGTGCGACGGTCAGTTCAAATCGTTCTGACATAACCGATCGGGTTTACTGCGCTTGCGTAGCCAAACCCAAAAAGGAGTATGCCGTTATGGCAGTTGTAACAATGCGAGAGCTCCTCGACAGCGGAGTCCACTTCGGACACCAGACTCGTCGTTGGAATCCAAAGATGAAGCGCTTTATCTTCACAGAGCGCAATGGCATCTACATCATCGACATCCAGCAATCAC
>CAIMCU010000157.1 GCA_903839585.1 uncultured Actinomycetes bacterium
ATTGGCATACGCAGTATAAGGAGGTTGAAAAGTGATTGATCACGAGTTAATTAAACGCGCGTTGGCAGAGGATCTAGGTGATGGAGATGACATAACCTCCATTGCAACTGTCTCTGGTACCGAACGTGTGGTTGCCGATTTTGTCGCACGAAATAGTGGAGTAATCGCCGGTTCAGGTATGGCTAAGGCAACGCTGGAAGCGGTTGGGCTATCAGATATTGCACTTCTTGTTCAAGATGGTGCGCATGTAGAAGCAGGGCAGGTTTTAATGACTGTCCGCGGAGATACCCGAGCAATCCTTCTTGCAGAACGGACCGCGTTAAACTTTTTCGGTCACTTAAGCGGTATAGCAACCCTTACCGCTAAATGGGTTACGCAACTCGAAGGCACACAGTGCAAAGTTCGAGATACACGTAAGACAACACCTGGTTATCGCTTGCTTGAAAAGTACGCGGTGCGCATGGGTGGCGGAACTAATCATCGGATGTCCCTCAGTGATGCGGCTTTAATCAAAGATAATCACATAGCTGCCGCCGGTGGAGTTGTTGCGGCGTTTGCAAAGGTCCGAGAGAAGTTTCCAACAACTGAGATTGAGATTGAGGTAGATACTCTCGATCAGCTTCGTGAAGTAATGCCCCAAAAACCAGATTTAGTTCTACTAGACAATATGTCACCAGCGCAGTGCGCTGAAGCGGTAGCAATCGTTGCAGGCAAATTTAAGTTAGAGGCATCCGGAGGAATCTCCATTGAGAACGCACGCGCATATGCGTTATCGGGAGTTGATTTCATAGCAGTTGGAGCGCTTACTCACTCGGCGCCAGTTTTTGATATTGGTCTAGATTTGAGAGCGGAGTAGTTATGTTGCTAACAGTTGATGTAGGAAATACAAATACAGTTCTTGGAGTTTTTGACAAGGATGAGCTCGTCAAATCATGGCGTGTGAAGACTGATCCTCGGACAACAGCCGATGAGCTCTGGCTGCAGTATCGAGCCCTAGTTGCAGATTACAAAGTAACCGGTCTATCCATCTGTTCGACGGTTCCAGCTACTTTGCGTGAACTTCGGACAATGATTGCAACCTACTTTGTAGATGTTCCAACAACCATTGTTGAACCTGGGACAAAAACCGGTGTACCGCTTCTTGTGGATAATCCAAAGGAGATTGGAGCCGATCGCATCGTAAACACTCTTGCTGCACATACTCTCTTTGGTGGGCCGGCAATTGTGGTGGATTTCGGAACCTCAACTAATTTAGATGTTGTCTCACCAAAGGGTGAGTTTCTAGGTGGTTCTTTAGCTCCTGGAATTGAGATCTCTGTTGATGCTCTTGCAGCACGAGCGGCACAGCTTCGAAAAGTTGAGTTGATCCGCCCCAAGAATGTGATTGGTAAGAACACAGTTGAAGCTCTTCAATCAGGGACAATATTTGGATTCGCCGGCCAAGTTGATGGACTTGTAGATCGAATTACCGCAGAGCTTGCACTTTCTTACAGCGAAACACCAACGGTGATAGCGACCGGCGGACTTGCTCCTCTCATGATTGGCGTCGCTGAAACAATCGATGAGTATGAGCCAGATCTGACCCTAATTGGACTGCGCCTTATCCACGAGAGAAATATCTAAAAGGTAGACTCTCACCATTATGAGCAATGAAAACGCGCCTATCGAGGATGATCTTCCCGAGCAGCTTCGGATACGTCGCGAAAAGCGTGCTGCTTTAATTGAACGAGGTGTTGAGCCCTACCCGGTTTCAGTTGCTCGAACTAAATCCCTTAAAGAGGTACGCGAGAAGTACGCCTCTTTAGAGATTGATGTTGCAACAGGTGATGTTGAAAGTCTGACTGGACGAATTATTTTTAAGCGCGATACAGGAAAGCTCTGCTTTGCTACTTTGCGTGAAGGCGATGGCACTGAACTTCAAGCGATGCTCTCCTTAGACAAGGTTGGACAAGAAGTTTTAGATGCGTGGAAGGGCGATGTTGATCTTGGAGACATCGTTAGCGTTACTGGTGAGGTAATAACCTCTAAGCGCGGCGAGCTCTCAATTCTTGCTAACTCCTGGGCTATGGCTGCAAAGTCACTTCGCCCATTACCAAATGATCACAAACCTATGTCTGAAGAGACCCGTGTTCGCATGAGGTACGTCGACTTAATTGTTCGCCCTGAAGCCAGATCAAACGCCAGACTTCGTCCAGCTGTTATGAAGTCACTTCGCGAAACCTTTGAGAGTGAAAACTTTGTTGAAGTAGAGACTCCAATGCTGCAGGTAATGCATGGTGGCGCAGCCGCCAGACCGTTTAAATCTTTCAGTAACGCATACGACATGGATCTCTACCTTCGAATCGCACCTGAGCTTTTCCTTAAGCGGTGTGTTGTTGGTGGAATCGAGCGCGTATTTGAGATTAACCGTAACTTCCGAAATGAAGGTGCGGACTCATCCCATTCACCAGAGTTTGCAATGATTGAGAGTTATCAGGCTTATGGTGATTGGCGCACAATCGCCGATCTCACTCGAAAGCTTGTACAAAACGCTGCGATGGCGGTTGCTGGTTCTCATGTTGTTACCCACCACGATGGTCGCAAAGCTGACCTTGGTGGTACATGGAAAGAGATATCACTCTACGACGCAATCTCTGATGGCGTTGGCGAAAAGGTAACCGCACTTACCTCACTAGAAGATTTGAAGAAGATCGCAACAAAGTTGGGTATGAAGATAGATCCAAAATGGATTACCGGAAAGCTTGCAGAAGAGATCTTCGAGCACGTTGCAAAGGACCAACTCATCGAACCAACCTTTGTCATGGGCTTTCCAGTAGATACATCACCTTTAGTACGCGCACACCGTGAGACCCCTGGAGTTGTAGAAAAGTGGGATCTCTACGTAGATGGCTTCGAACTTGCAACTGGATACTCCGAGCTCATCGATCCAGTTATCCAAC
>CAIMCU010000158.1 GCA_903839585.1 uncultured Actinomycetes bacterium
TGGCGGTGGAGTTAACGCAATCAATCGAATGAGTGAGGTCGGATTAAAAGGCGTTGAGTTCATTGCAATTAATACAGATGCACAACATCTTTTAATGAGTGATGCAGATGTGAAGTTAGATATTGGTCGTTCATCTACTAAGGGCCTCGGTGCAGGAGCTGCTCCAGAAAAAGGTAGACAAGCAGCCATTGATCACACAGAAGAGATAGAAGAGATTCTTCGTGGCGCAGATATGGTTTTTGTCACCGCAGGTGAAGGTGGCGGTACCGGTACAGGCGGTGCACCTATTGTTGCAAAGATTGCACGTGATATGGGTGCACTCACTATTGGTGTAGTTACCCGTCCCTTCTCATTTGAAGGAAAGATTCGTACAGCACAGGCAGATGAGGGAATCGAACTCCTTCGCGCCGAAGTTGACACATTAATTGTTATTCCAAATGATCGCCTTCTTGCAATCTCAGATCGCAACATAACCGCCGTTGATGCATTCAAGAGTGCAGATCAAGTTTTGCTTTCAGGTGTACAAGGAATTACTGAGATTATTACGCAGCCAGGGTTGATTAACCTTGACTTCGCAGATGTTAAAACAGTTATGACCGATGCAGGTTCGGCGCTGATGGGCATCGGTTCTGCTCGTGGAGAAAATCGTGCGGTTCGTGCAGCTGAACTAGCGATCTCTAGTCCACTCCTTGAAGCATCTATCGATGGTGCGATGGGTGTTCTTCTCTCAGTTGCTGGCGGTTCAGATCTTGGTCTCTTTGAGATTAACGAGGCTTGCGAGCTCGTTCAAGCGGCGGCACATCCAAACGCTCGCATCATCTTCGGTACAACGATCGATGATGCACTTGGCGATGAGGTACGCATTACCGTAATCGGCGCAGGCTTTGATGGTGGTGAGCCAAAGAAGGTAGCGATGCCTGTAATCGATAAGGCCTCTCTTTCTGGTGTTGCAGATCCAATTCCAGCCAACGACCCACTCTCTGTTGCTTTAGATCTTGAATCATCAACACCGCGCAAGAGGGTTACATTTGAAGAGCTAATAGCAGAGGATGAGATCGACGTTCCAGATTTCATGAAATGAGTTCGAGCTTTACCAATCGCACCGGAGGCGTGAGCACCGGTGCTTTTGCTTCTTTGAACCTGGCTCTTCATGTTGAGGATGTCGAAGCCGATGTCCTACACAACCGTGGGATTTTGACTGCGTTACACGGTCCCATTCAGTATATGAATCAGGTCCATGGCGACCATATTGAGATAGTTGAAAACCTTACCGAAAACCCTGTGACGGCAGATGCGCTCATTACAACTAACCCAGAGATCTCTTTGGCGGTGATGGTTGCCGACTGTATTCCGCTGCTACTTAAATCTGATCACGTTGTGGCAGCGGTGCATGTTGGCAGACGTGGACTGGTCAACCAGATATCGGTCAAGGTTTTAGCGAAGATGAAGGAAATGGGTGCTGGCAAGATCACCGCAACGATCGGACCGGCAATATGTGGCAGGTGTTATGAAGTTTCACAGGAGCTCCACGACGAGGTGGTAGCAGCTCTTCCTTTAGCTAAGAGTCTTACTCGAGAGGGTAAGCCGGCTTTGGACATTGTGACCGCCCTGCGAAGTACGTTGGATGCTTCGGGTGTGCAGATCAAGGATGAGTTTGTCTGCACCGTAGAAAGCGCCGAACACTTTTCCTATCGAAGAGATGGAAAAACTGGAAGGCAAGTGGGGCTGATTCAAATATGAGCCAGAGAGCGCAAGAGGTAGCTTCAAATCTGAACTCAGTTGAGGAGAGGATAAATGGCGCGTGCAGAGCGGCTAATCGAGAGCGCTCATCTGTAAAACTCATAGCTGTAACTAAGACCTACCCGTCCAGCGATGTCGAGATTCTTCGATCCCTTGGTGTCACAAACTTTGGAGAAAATCGCGATGATGAAGGGGCTAAGAAGTCACAGGCAGTAGATGCGCACTGGCACTTCCAGGGTCAGATCCAAAGTAAGAAGTTGAGGTCCATATCATCCTGGGCGCACACGATTCACTCGATCGATAACTTGGAGCATTTAGATAAGCTCAATCGAAGTTTGGCCGAAACGGGTAAAAGTCTTGAAATCTTTCTTCAACTCTCCTTGGACTCTGACCCACATCGCGGGGGAGTAGGGGTTGAAGAGATCCTGTCTTTGGCTACATCTGCGATGGATTTGGAACAGGTCACCCTTGCAGGGTTGATGTGCGTTCCTCCGGCAGATTGGGAGTATGAGATGGCCTTTGACCTGATTGCACAAAAGGCGCAGCTCTTTGCACAGCACTTCCCTGCAAGCACCTCCATCTCTGCCGGAATGAGTGGGGACTTTGAAACCGCTATTCGATACGGTGCGACACATATCCGCATTGGTAGCCA
>CAIMCU010000159.1 GCA_903839585.1 uncultured Actinomycetes bacterium
AGTTGGTAGATAAGTCCCAAAAGATTCGTCTTATTCTTAAGTCGGGTGAACTCATTAACGGCGCCTCAAAGGTTGAGGCTTCATATATAGCTCGTCAAGAGCCAACGATTGTTGATGCGCTGACAGGTAATCCGCCGATAAAGGGATGGTCGGTAGATGTTCCATCACAATCTCTGCTTGTCTCTTTCCTCTTTTCATTTGCTCCATTCCTCATCATTGGTTTCTTATTCTTCTTAATGATGAGTCAGGCTCAAGGCGGTGGCAAGGTATTTTCCTTTGGAAAGTCACGTGCCAAGCTTCAAGATAATGAGGTTCCACAAAACACCTTTGCTGATGTGGCTGGTGCGGATGAAGCCATTGCAGAGCTTGAAGAGATTAAGGATTTCTTAGCCAATCCAGCCAAGTACGCGCTACTTGGCGCAAAGATTCCAAAGGGCGTACTTCTCTACGGCCCTCCCGGAACTGGAAAGACACTTCTAGCACGTGCAGTTGCCGGCGAAGCAAAGGTTCCTTTTTACTCAATCTCAGGATCTGATTTTGTCGAAATGTTTGTTGGAGTCGGAGCATCACGTGTTCGTGATCTATTCGCACAAGCCAAAGCGAATTCACCAGCAATTGTCTTTGTTGACGAAATTGACGCTGTAGGTCGCCAACGCGGTGCTGGTATGGGCGGCGGACATGATGAACGTGAACAAACCCTGAACCAACTTCTTGTTGAGATGGATGGCTTTGAGAACAATGCTCAAGTTATTTTGATTGCTGCAACAAACCGTCCAGATGTTCTTGATCCAGCTCTACTGCGCCCTGGTCGCTTTGATCGCCAAATCGCTGTCGATCGCCACGATCTAAAGGGACGCGAAGAAATACTCAAGGTCCACGCGAAGAATAAACCGATTTCAAATGAGGTCGAGTTGATTTCATATGCTCGACGCACCCCTGGTTTTACCGGTGCAGATCTAGCAAATGTACTCAATGAGGCTGCGTTATTAGCTGCGCGTGAAGGTAAAAAAGCCATTACAAGTCCGCAGATAGATGAAGCCATCGATCGCGTTATGGCTGGACCGCAACGCAAGTCACGCATCATGTCTGATGAAGAGCGTCGCGTAACCGCTTATCACGAAGCAGGTCACGCATTAGTTGCACATGCGCTACCGCACACAGATCCTGTACACAAAATTACAATCATGCCTCGCGGTCGAGCTCTTGGTTACACAATGGTTCTTCCCGATGATGATAAGTACTCAACAACTCGCAACCAGCTACTCGATCAATTGGCTTATTCACTTGGTGGTCGCGCTGCAGAAGAGCTAATATTCCACGATCCTTCTACCGGTGCATCAAATGACATCGAAAAGGCAACTGCGCTAGCTCGTGCCATGGTTACTCAGTACGGAATGACTGAGGCTATTGGAGCAATCAAACTTGGCTCTGATAGTTCAGAACCCTTTATGGGCCGCGACTTTGGACATCAACGTGATTACTCAGAAAGCGTTGCAAGCATCGTAGATTCTGAGATCCGTAAACTCATTGAGAATGCACATCAAGAGGCGTATGACATTCTTGTTGCAAACCGTGAAATTATGGATGCGATGGTTGTTCGACTCCTTGAAGTTGAAACCCTTAACAAGGAAGAGATTGCAGCGATCTTTAAGAAGGTCAGAATGGTTTCAAACCGTCCAGCTTGGACTGGTTCAGTCAACCGCGTTCCTTCATCACAGGCACCAGTTGCGATCCCGGCTCGAGTTAATGTTGAACCCGTAGTTGAGAAAAAGCCGCGACGTGTAAAGAAGAGCAGTAGTGAGTGATGTAGCTCCAGTCTCCATGGGGCCAGAGGATGGACGCGCACTCCATCCTTACGATCAAAAGCGCGCAGAGGCTGCGGTACGCGAACTTCTATTAGCTATTGGTGAGGATCCAGAGCGCGAAGGATTGCGTGATACACCCGCACGTGTAGCACGTGCACTTCAAGAGAACTTTGCCGGTCTCTATCAATCTCCAAAGGATGTCTTAACAACTACCTTCGATATTGGACATGAGGAGTTGGTAATTATTCGCGACATTGAGGTTTTCTCACAGTGTGAACACCACCTCACACCTTTCCATGGGGTTGCTCACGTTGGATATATTCCTAGTGGAAAAATTACTGGGCTTTCTAAAGTAGCTCGTCTCGTTGATCTCTTTGCAAAGCGCCCACAGGTACAAGAGCGCTTAACCACTCAAATTGCTGATGCCATGGTCGAAATTCTTAAGCCGATGGGTGTCATAGTCATCATTGACTGCGAACACTTATGCATGTCTATGCGTGGAGTTAAGAAATCACAGGCTCGAACAACAACAAGTGCGGTACGTGGCGTTTTGCGTGATCCAGCGACTCGTGCAGAAGCGATTAGCCTCATTACAAACCGATAAATCATGTTAGTAATGGGAATTCTTAATGTAACACCGGACTCATTTGCCGATGGTGGAAAGCACTTCACAGTAGATGCTGCGATTGATCGTGCGAAAGAGATGGTTGCAGAAGGTGTTGACATTATTGATGTTGGCGGAGAGTCAACTAGACCTGGCGCAGAACGAATTTCACTGGAAGAAGAGTTAAATCGAGTCCTACCTGTGATTAAAGAAATATCTGGCTTTGGTGTGAAAATTAGTATCGATACAACGCGAGCAGAGGTTGCCCGTAAAGCGATAGAAGCTGGTGCAGCGATAGTCAATGATGTAAGTGGTGGCAAAGCTGATCCAGAGATGTTTTCAACTGTGGCAGCATTGAAGTGCAAATACATCTTGATGCACTGGCGAACTCACTCAAAGGATATGAACTCGTTAGCGGTTTATGGAGATGTTGTGGCCGAGGTTCTGGCTGAGCTAACTGAGCAGATAGAGAAGGCTCTGTTGGCAGGGGTTAAGAAGGAGAACTTAGTTATCGATCCAGGTCTTGGATTCTCCAAAGATATAAAACATAACTGGGAAATACTTGAAAGAGTTGATGAGTTAATCGCTACGGGATACCCCGTCTTAATCGGTGGATCACGTAAGAGGTTTCTCGGTGGCGACGATCCAGCTAAGCGGGAAGCGGCCACAGTTGATTTAACAAGATCCCTTCTAGGCAAAGGTATTTGGGGCGTTAGAGTGCACTCCGTGAAGCCGCATAAAGATGTCATAGGTGCAATGTGAAGGATTCAATCAACCTGATCGGGGTAAAGGCGTTTGGCTATCACGGCGTTCTTAAAGATGAACGAATACATGGTCAAGATTTTCTAGTCGATGTGATTCTATATCTTGACTTAAAGACAGCTAGCGAAAGCGATGATTTAGTATCCACCGTTAATTACGCAGATGCGGTCGATGTAATTGTTGAAGAGGTTAGAGGAGAGCCCGTAGATTTAATTGAACGATTAGCGGAAAGAATAGCTAAAAGATTAAAAGGTGATTTTTCTCTTATAAACCAGGTCACGGTTACTGTTCATAAGCCTCATGCGCCCGTGGATGCTGAGTTCAAAGATATATCGGTAACAATCACACGATGAAAGCCGTTGTTGCCCTTGGCGCAAACATTGGGAATCCAGAAGAGCAGTTAAATCTTGCAGTTGCAATGCTTCGAGAGTCTACAGATTTACTATCTGTCTCTAGCTTTTACTTGACTAAAGCTGTCGGTGGTCCAGACCAGCCCGATTATCTCAACGCTGTTTGTATTCTTGAGTCTGAACTTCCAGCTATGGAGCTTCTCTCACTTCTGCATGGAGTTGAGAAGAGCTTAGGCAGAGAGAGAGTTGAACATTGGGGTCCTCGAACTATCGATTTGGACCTCATTCAATATGGAGGGATTCTAAGTAGTGCGCAGGAGTTAACGCTTCCGCATCCGCGAGCTTATGAGCGTAGGTTCGTTTTGGAGCCTTGGTTTGAGATAGAGCCAGATGCAACTCTCCTCACACATGGTCGGATAAGCGATCTTTTGGAGCAATTGAAGTAAGGCTCTAAACTTAAGACTTCATCGCCCGGTACCTGAAAGGACTGGAGCCAGATATGAAGATAGTGACAAGCTCAACCGAACTACCTTCTGGCTGCGCATTTGTTCCAACGATGGGCGCATTACACCTTGGCCATGCATCCCTCTTTCAAAAAGCGGCATCACTGAGTAGCGAAGTTGTCGCCAGTATTTTTGTCAACCCACTTCAATTTGAAGATCAAGAGGATTTAGCAAAGTATCCACGCACACCGGATCGTGACATTGAGCTTGCAGAGATTAGCGGGGTTACACATCTTTGGTTGCCGAACCAAGCTGAGATTTACCCAGGGCAAGTTACGCCCATCAAAGCGGGCCCATTGGGATCGATCTATGAAGGCGCATCTCGCCCAGGACATTTTGATGGTGTTGTGACTGTGGTGCGCAGACTTTTTGACTTAGTAAAACCAAAGTATGCAATCTTTGGAGAAAAGGATTTTCAACAACTTTCTCTAGTGCGCCAAGTAGCCGGCGATGTAGAGATAGTTCAATCACCAACTGTTCGAGGCGATAATGGAATCGCTCTCTCATCCAGAAACATGCGATTGAGCGAATCAGATATGGAATCGGCCCGAGTTATTTCAGAGGCTCTTTATTCCGCAGCTTCGCAAGTCAGTGTTGCAGAGGCATTACGCGCTATGCGGGCAGTGCTAGCTTCGCAGGATGCTTTTAAAGTTGAGTACGCAGACATCGTCGATGAGGTTAACTTCGCGATTGCCGATGAAATGACGCCAAATCCCCGCGCAATTATCGCCGGCTGGATAAATAGTGTTCGTTTGATTGACAATATGGCTATGAGGGTGCGCGCATGAAACTTCTTGCACCAACTCCAGGATGGAGCGCGGAAGCCGACGTGATTGTTGTGGGCTCAGGTATTGCTGGTCTCACGACAGCGCTTCAAGCACGAACCTTTGGTTTATCCGTTCTCTTAGTTACTAAGTCAAAGGTCGACGAAGGATCAACAAAGTGGGCGCAGGGTGGAATTGCTGCAGC
>CAIMCU010000160.1 GCA_903839585.1 uncultured Actinomycetes bacterium
ATCATGAAGGGCGTTAAGGCGACTCTTCCTGGTGTATTTGCAGATGACACCCTTCAGAAGCGCCTACTTGGCGTAGACCCAGCACTAACTGACTTCTCATATGCTCCTGAGTCATATGACGCAGTTATGTTGATCGCATTGGCAGCAGAGCAGGGTAAGGCTACGGATGGTAAGACAATCCGTGACAACCTCGTCTCTGTTTCAAAGGGTGGCACAAAGTGCACAACCTTTGCTGATTGCAAGAAGCTCATCGCTGATGGCGAAGATATCGACTACGACGGCGTTTCTGGTCCAGTTGAGTTCGCTGACAACGGAGATCCTTCATACGCAACAATGGGTATCTACCAGTACACAGCTAATGACAAGTATGTAGCGCTTCCAGCAGAGTTCATCTCTGGTGATGTGCCAGCAGCTGAGTAATTAGCAAAAAGCAGTAAGAAGGGCCCGCCGGTTATCCGGCGGGCCCTTCTTCTTTAAGATCTTTTTTTAGCTACTTAGCTAATGTTCCAAGGTAGAGCTCAATAACCTTAGGATCGGTAGATAGTGACTTACCGGTTCCTTCGTAGGCGTTTTTGCCTTGATCTAGGACGTAGCCTCGGTCAACAATTTGAAGACAACGTCTTGCATTCTGCTCAACCATAATGACGGTTACGCCGATCTTGTTGATCTCACGCACGCGAACAAATACCTCATCCTGAAGTGCGGGGGAGAGACCAGCGCTTGGCTCATCGAGAAGCAGTACGGATGGATCCATCATAAGAGCGCGCCCCATCGCAACCATCTGTCGCTCTCCACCTGAGAGTGAGCCCGCGCGCTGCTTGCGCCGTGTACCTAAGGTTGGAAATAAGCTGGTGACGAAATCAAAACGCTCTGAAAACTTCTCAGGGGATTGGAAAGCCCCCATTTGAAGGTTCTCTTCGATGGTAAGAGATGGGAAAACGTTGTTGCTTTGAGGAACAAAGCCGATTCCACGTTCTACCAACTCATCGGCGCGCATGTTTGTAATCTCTTGCCCATTGAGTTTTACATGGCCTTCGCGAACCTTGACTAGACCAAAGAGAGCTTTGAGTAGGGTTGATTTACCGGCACCGTTAGGGCCGATGATTCCAACTAGCTCGCCCTTGTTTGCGTAGAGGTTACATCCATTGAGAATGTTGATTCCTGGTAGGTATCCAGCGATGAGATCCTTCGCATCTACCAAGCTCGCGGTATTTTGTGAACTCATTGCTATGCACCCTCATTCGTTGAAGATAGGTCAAGGTTGTGATGTGCTCCGAGGTAGGCCTCAATAACTTGTGGGTTGCCCATAACCGAGGCTGGTGTTCCCTCCGCGATTACCTTTCCTTGCGCCATGACGATAACCCAGTCGCTAATCTCGTGGACCATATCCATGTCATGCTCAACGAAGAGAACGGTCTTTCCTTCGGTACGTAACTCTTTAATGTGTTCAAGGAGTGACTGCTTAAGTGCAGGGTTTACACCTGCCATAGGTTCATCGAGCATAACCATCTCTGGTTCAACCATTAACGCTCTAGCCATCTCAAGAAGTTTTCTCTGTCCACCAGAGAGAGCTGCCGCAAAGTCATCCTGCTTTTCGAGAAGTTTGAAGTTCTTCAAGATGCTAGTTGCCTTCTCGCGAATCTGCGCCTCCTGTGCACGCCAGATCCAAGGGAAGACAGATTTAAGAACCGACTCACCTTTCTGACCACGCGCTCCGAGAGCCATATTCTCAATTACCGTTAAGCGGTAGAGAGCCTTTGTTAATTGAAAGGTTCTAACCATTCCAAGGCGGGCAACCTTATGAGGAGGCACACCGTTAAGAGGAGTGCCGTTAAAGCTCCAAGTTCCTGAGTTTGGAGAGTCATACCCTGTCAGAAGGTTGAAGAAGGTTGTCTTACCAGCACCGTTTGGTCCGATGAGGGCGGTGATAGATCCACGTTGAATCTCAACGTGATCCACATCTACAGCTGTCAGACCGCCAAACTGGCGAGTGATTTTGTCTGCAACAAGTATTGAATCTGGTTTAGATGAACCAGGAGTTGGAGAGGTTGTTGCTGCAAAACCAGTTCCATCGCTATTACGCTTTTGCATCGAGTGCCAACTCCTTCTTATCTCCGAAGATTCCTTGTGGCCTAAAGATCATCAAGAGCATCAGACCAATTCCCATCAACATGAAGCGGATCTGGCCAACTTGATTGACCCCGATGAGCCAGTCTGGAATAACGTTATTAGTAACGCCCTCACGCAAAACCTGCTCGATAAAGACGATGAGGAACCAGAAAATCATTGCACCGACGATTGGAGAGAAGACTCTGGCCGCTCCGCCCAGGATCAAGACCGTATATGCGAAGAAGGTAAGAGCGGTACCGTAGTTGTCAGGCTGAACAGATTGACGTGAAAGCGCGTATACAAAGCCTCCAAATGAACCGATGATTCCGCCGATAATGAGCGACTGCATCTTATAGAGGTAGACGTTCTTACCTAATGAACGAACAGCGTCCTCATCCTCGCGGATAGCGCGCATGAGTCGACCCCACGGTGAGTTGACCATGACCCACATGATGAAGATTATGAGAGCTACAAGGGTCCATCCGGTGAGTACGACCCAAAGATCGTTGGCGTTGAAGCGAAGAATCGGTGTATCTAATCCAGTCTTAAATGGATTGAGATCAAAGAACTCTTTACCAAACTTACCGGTAATTCCATCTGATCCGCCAAGCCACTCATTGAAGGTTGCTGAGCGTGCGATCTGCCTAACGATCTCAGCCGCTGCGATGGTAACAATGGCAAGGTAGTCGGCTCGAAGGCGAAGGGTTGGGACTCCAAGAAGTAGAGCAAAGATGATGGAGTTAAAGATTCCTATAAGAAAGGCGATCCACAGCGGGATGCCAAAGGAGATGACCGGAACTGCAACGCTGTAAGCACCGATGGCAAGGAAGCCGGCCTGTCCGAAGTTGAGCAAGCCTGTGTAACCAAAGTGCATGTTAAGACCGATGGCAGCCAAGGCGAAGATAATGGTGTTGACGCCGATTGTTGCGCTTAAAGTCTGTTGAATAATAAAGAGAAAGTCCATTTATCCAATCCTCTCTTTTCTACCTAATATTCCTTGAGGGCGGACAATCAAAATTAGGATAAGGACTATCAGCGCACCTACGTACTTAAGCTCTGTAGGGATAAAGAGCGTTGAGAGTTGAACAAAGAGTCCAATGATGATGGAGCCGACCAATGCACCGTTGGCCGTACCTAAGCCACCCAAAGTGACAGCTGCAAATATGAGGAGAAGCATGTCCTGCCCCATAAGGAAGCTAACGCCCTGATTGACCGTGACGATTACGCCGGCGTAGCTTGCAAGGCCTGCTCCAAGTATCCAAACCGCCCTAATCACCTTTTGGACATCGATTCCTGAGGCTGAGGCTAACGCTGGATTATCTGCAACCGCACGGCTGGCCTTACCCATGCGTGTTCTAAGGAGCCACAGCGTTGCAAAGATGATGAATAGAACACCGATGATGGTTGTCAGTATCGACTTTGGAGTGATGTTTACTAGGCCGAGTTCGAGTCCGGCCTGTCCTGCATACTGCGGAAGCTGGCGTGTGTCTCCTCCAAAGAGGAAGAGGAAGAAGTAACGTAGGAAAATCGCAAGGCCGATAGAGACAACCAGCATCGCGATCAATCCGGTGCCTCGTTTGCGAAGCGGCCTCCATAAGTATCGATCCTGCAGATAACCAGATATGAAGGCTCCTAATATCACCGCAATAGGTGCAGCGACGATTACAGGGAGTTTGATAATGGCGCTGAGGTAATAGGTAAGCAGACCTGCAAAGGTCAAAATCTCTCCGTGAGCAAAGTTTGTTAACCCAGTAGTTCCGAAGATTAAGTTAAGTCCAAGAGCGGCTAAACCAATGACTAACCCAAGAATAATTCCATCCACGGTCAGCTGAGCTGAACGCTCCAGGAGTGAAGCCTTCTCTACTCCAGGGCCAATAGGAAAGAGCAAGCGAAGATCAACGCCGAGCATGAAGACGTTCGCTTTGATCGTCGCCTTAGTTGGATCTGTTAAGCCTTGTCCCGATGGAAGATCATCCTGGTTGATAGTTGCGCTAAAGCTTCCTTTGGTTGGAATCGCAACTTCCCATGCTCCCTGGGCATCTGTTGAGACATCTGCGCTAAAACCGCTTGGACCGACAACTAAAACGCCAATACCAGGTAGCGGCTTGCCATCCTTATCGGTGATGATTCCGTAGAGCTTTGTCTCTGAAGATTGAGTGTTTGCAACCTCCGGTGTTTCATCTGCGGCCAAAGAGCTAGATGATAGAAAGATGGTCGATGTCAAAGAAGTCAGCGTTAGCATCACCATTGCGCTAACTCTCACAAAGTAAAAGCGTGCTCCTCTTAGTGAACGAGAAGCTTGCTTACTCTTGCTTTCTTGAGAGGGTATTTGCAACGTGTCTATTTTCAGAGACAAGGCGCTCTCCAATTCCAAAATCTCGTAGAAAGGGGCGCTGAGCCAGCGCCCTACGAGGCAACCTTAACCAGTCGGACTATCTTTGGGCAAGGATGAGACATGTAATCCTTGCGGTACAGGTTCTCTGGCCGGCTTCATTGGTGATTACGACATCGTATGAGCACATTGTGTTTCCTAATGAGATAGCGCTAGCAACCGCTGTGACGACTCCAGAGACCGCTGACTTGTGATGGGTGGCGTTGATGTCCACGCCAACGATTCTGCGATCAGCACCGGCGTGAAGTTGTGTCCCGATGGAGCCAAGAGATTCGGCAAGGACGACGTTAGCTCCACCATGCAACAATCCCATCGGTTGTGTATTTCCTTCAACGGGCATAGTCCCGACGAGACGTAGCGGTGAGGCTTCGATTATTTCGATGCCCATCTTTTTGTCGAGTGCACCGCTTCCGCGTTCACGAATTAACTGAAGGTAATCAGGCTGCGTCATAAGTGAAATAGTAACTTGTTACATAGGATGCGACTATGCAAGCGGGCAATGCAAAATCGAGAGTTCTTCTCATCGATGGACACTCCATGGCCTATCGAGCCTTCTTCGCCCTGCCCGCCGAGAACTTCACGACTGCGCAAGGACAGCACACGAACGCAATTTACGGCTTTGCCACGATGCTCATCTCGCTCCTAAAAGAGGAGAAGCCATCCCATGTTGCCGTTGCCTTTGATGTTTCAAGAAAGACCTTTAGGACCGAGATCTTTCCAGAGTACAAGGCCAATCGAGCAAAGACACCCGATGAGTTTCGCTCTCAGATGTCGTATCTGCATGAGTTAGTCGCCAGTTTTGGAATTACTCAGTTTGAGGTCGAGGGGTATGAAGCCGATGACATCCTGGCAACGATCACAAAGCGTGCCGAAAAAGAAGGTGCAGAGATTCTCATCTGTACAGGTGATAGAGATAGCTTCCAATTAGTTTCGCAAGCGACAACCGTTTTGTATCCAAAACGTGGAGTGAGCGAGATGGCTCGCATGACACCCGATGCCGTGCAGGAGAAGTATGGAATGTCGGCGGATCAATACCCGGACTTCGCCGCTCTACGGGGCGACCCAAGCGACAACCTTCCATCGGTTCCAGGTGTTGGTGAAAAAACCGCAGCCAAGTGGATTGTCGAGTTCGGATCCCTCAAGGAGTTAATCGCAAATGTAGACAAGGTTGCAGGTAAAGCTGGGCAGTCGCTGCGCGATAACCTCGATAACGTCATTCGCAATCGAGAGTTAACTCAGTTAATTCACGATGCTCCTATTGATTTGAGTGTCGATTCACTCAAGTGGAACGGGGTTGATGAAGAAGATGTAGCAGAACTATTTGAAAAGTTGGAGTTTAGAACCCTTAAGGATCGCTTGAAGCCCATACTAAAAGCAGGCTCTGCACCTGCGAAAAAGAAGGAGGTAGCTCCATCTCTCTTTACCTCAGAGATTGATAGCGGCGTCCTTACTCCGCAAGAGCTCGATAAGAAGATTGCATCGCATGTGGGGGAGATTGCGATCGCCTTCGAACTCGCTGACGACACTTTGCATAGATACGCAGTCGCTTTCTCAAAGAGCGATGCTGCAATCGTTCACTCGGCGCAGATGGGTAGTTGGGCTAGCGATCCGGAAGTGCTTAAGATCGCTCACAATGCGAAGGCGATCGCTCGGGAAAACGGGTTAGTCGGAGTTGTCTTTGATACGGAGTTAGCGGCTTACTTAGTTAACCCCGGTGTTCGCACTCAAGAGCTTCCAGACTTACTTGAGCGTTGGGGCGATGGGTCTCGCATTGATGAGAGCTCATCTGAGCAACTCCTTTTATCTTCAGCCGCATCATTGTTTGGTCTTAAAGATTCGCTTAGCTCTGAGCTAGAAAATCGTGGACTAATGACGCTATTCAAAGAGCTTGAACTTCCCGTGGCTGGTCTTCTAGCAATCATGGAGAAACGTGGAGTGGCCGTTGACCAGAAGGCGCTTACGAAGTTGGCAAAGTTCTTTGAGGGAGAGGTTGACCGTGAAACGAAGCTAGCTCACAAAGCGGCGGGCCATGAGTTCAATGTAGGTTCACCCAAGCAGTTACAGGTAGTTCTCTTTGATGAGCTAAAACTGCCAAAGACGAAGAAGATTAAGACTGGGTACACCACTGATGCAGAAGCGCTTAACTGGCTACTTGATCAGACAAAGCATCCACTCCTTGAAGCCTTACTTCGCATACGGGAGACAAAGAAACTCGGAACGACGGTTGAAGGCTTACTTATTGAGATTGCTAAAGATTCACGCATTCACACTCACTTTGCTCAAACCGTTGCGGCAACAGGCAGACTTTCATCCGTTGGGCCAAACCTTCAAAACATCCCCGTCCGCAC
>CAIMCU010000161.1 GCA_903839585.1 uncultured Actinomycetes bacterium
ATGCAATCTTCTTATCTGCGACCATTACTGGTTGACCTTGAGTTGCTTGGAGCTTCTTTGCAGCTTGTTCAATAATGCGAAGTGACTGCTCAAGTTCGTTAATACGAATTAGGAAGCGTCCGTAAACATCGCATGTATCTGCTGTAACAACATCAAACTCGTAATTCTCATACCCTGAGTAAGGCTGAAGTTTGCGAAGATCTAGTGGAAGTCCAGTAGAGCGAATCACTGGACCTGTAATTCCAAGGGTTGTTGCGCCAGCTAAATCAAGGTATCCAATACCTTCGGTGCGCTTCATCCAGATGCTGTTTCCAACAAGCAACTTCTCGTTGTCCTTAAAACTCTTTCGCAGATCTGCAACAGTTGCAAGAATCTTTGCTACTGCACCTTCTGGAAGATCCTGAGCAACTCCGCCTGGACGAACGTATGCCATATTCATACGTAGACCTGAGACAAATTCAAAGATATCGAGAACCTTCTCGCGTTCACGGAAGCAGAAGATCATCGGTGAAAGCGCACCGAGTTCAAGCGCACCTGTGCCGAGAGCAACCATGTGGGATGAGATTCGATTGAACTCCATCATCATGACGCGGATTGCGCTTGCACGCTCAGTTACATCATCTGTAATTCCAAGTAGCTTCTCAACTGCAAGGCAGTAAGCGGTCTCATTAAAAAGTGGTGCCAGGTAATCCATACGGGTAACGAATGTTGTTCCTTGAGTCCAGTTGCGGTACTCAATGTTCTTTTCAATACCTGTATGTAAGTAACCAATTCCGCAACGTACTTCGGTAACTGTTTCGCCCTCAAGCTCTAGAACTAAACGAAGAACACCGTGCGTTGATGGATGTTGTGGACCCATGTTTACAACTACGCGCTCTTCCTTAGCCTGACCAATCTCAGTTACGAGTGAGTCCCAATCTCCACCTGTTACAGAGAAGACGGTTCCTTCAGTGGTTTCGCGTGAGGATGCGTATGGATCTGCGTATGTACTCACTTGTACGACCTCCGCTCTGATGGAGGTGGAGTTGTGGCACCTTTGTACTCAACAGCAATTCCGCCAAGATCGTAATCTTTACGTTGTGGGTGACCCTGCCAATCATCTGGCATAAGGATGCGAGTTAAACCTGGGTGGCCATCAAAGATAATTCCGAACATGTCAAAGGTTTCACGCTCGTGCCAGTTGTTACCTGCCCATACTTCAACAAGTGATGGAATATGTGGATCTGAATCGGAGACACTTACCTCAAGACGAATACGTTGATTGTTTGTAATTGATAGCAATGGATAAACTGCATGAAGTTCGCGGCCAGCATCTGTTGGATAGTGAACTCCGCTAACACCCATGCACATCTCAAACTTAAGCTTGTCGCGAAGAGTGCGAGCAACTTCGACTAGACGCTCTCGCTTGATGTGAAGTGTCAGCTCGTTGCGATCGACTACAACGCGTTCAATCGCGTCGTTGAAATCTGGGTATGCACGCTCTAAATCATCGGCTACCTGATCAAAGTAACCGCCAAATGGACGCTGGGATGAGCCTGCACCGGCAGCGATATGAACGAGACCACCGTAACCTGAGGTGTCGCCGGTTCCGTGGGTGCCGAACATGCCGTGGTCTGCGCCTTTGTTATCGAGGGTCATTAGGCCAACAATCCATTGAGTTGGTGCGTTGGCTTTGCGGCCATTGCCGCTGCCTCTACCTCTTTAATAACGCGCTCACGGTTTGGTCCAAGCTTCTCGTCATTGATTGACTCGTGCAGCTTAAGAATCGCATCCATCAACATCTCAGGACGTGGTGGACAGCCAGGTAGATAGATATCAACTGGAACAACGTGATCAACACCTTGAACCACTGCGTAGTTGTTAAACATTCCACCGGAAGATGCACAAGCACCCATTGCAAGAACCCACTTAGGAGCTGCCATTTGATCGTAAATCTGACGAAGCACTGGAGCCATCTTGTTAGTAACGCGTCCTGCAACGATCATGAGATCTGCCTGACGTGGAGATGCGCGGAAAACCTCCATACCAAAACGTGCCAAGTCGTAACGACCGGCACCGGCTGCCATCATCTCAATTGCACAACATGCAAGACCAAAGGTTGCAGGCCATAGCGAGTTCTTACGCATATAACCTGCAAGTTTTTCAACTGAGGTTAAAACGATTCCGCTTGGTAACTTATCTTCTAATCCCATTCGAGGCCTCCGCGTCGCCATACATATGCATAGGCAACAAAGACTGTTCCAATAAATATTGCCATCTCGATTAAGCCAAACAGTCCGAGGGAGTCAAAGGTGACCGCCCATGGATAGAGGAAAACGATTTCGATATCAAAGATAATAAAGAGCATCGCAGTTAAGAAGTACTTAACTGGGAAACGGCCGCCTTCGGCCGCCTGTGGTGATGGTTCGATTCCGCACTCATACGCATCAAGCTTTGCCCGGTTGTAACGCTTTGGACCGGTGAGGGCTCCGAGCACGATTGAGATGACTCCAAAGGCAAGACCGGGAACGATCATCGCTAGCAGTGGAACATACGGGTTTGTGCTCACGCGGAAATCCTAAGCCGGCCAAGGGGGTGGTCGTGACCGTCACACTTTATAGGCGCTGTGAACTGCGACAACTCCACCGGTGAGGTTCTTCCATGTAACCCGGCTCCACCCGGCGGCCTCAATCTTGGCTGCGAGCGCCCTCTGATCTGGCCAGGCTCGGATCGATTCGGCGAGGTAGATATAGGCATCTGGGTTTGAGGAGGTTTTCCGGGCGATAGCTGGAAGGGCCCGCATGAGGTAGTTGATATATATGGTGCGAAATGGGCGCCAGGTTGGGCTTGAGAACTCAGCCACAACGAGCCTCCCACCCTTTTTGACCACACGAAGCGCCTCTTTGAGCGCCTTGTCGGTGTCGTTGGTGTTTCGGAGTCCAAAGGAGATGGTCAAAAGGTCAAAGCGCCCATCCTCAAAGGGAAGGTTGAGCGCATCGGCCTTGGTAAAGGGTAGGTGGGGGCGCACTTTGCGTCCTGCAGCCAGCATCCCCTCTGAAAAATCAGCTGGGATCACATCGGCGCCGGCTTTGGCCAAAGGCTCTGAGCTTGAGCCGGTTCCAGCGGCCAGGTCCAGAATCTTCATCCCAGGCTTTGGGTCGATGATCGAGGTGGTTGTGCGGCGCCAGGCCTTGGTTCGACCCAGGCTGAGCAGGTCGTTTACCAGGTCGTACCTCTTTGCCACGCCATCAAACATCGCAGCAACCTCGGCGGGGTTCTTATCCATATTGGCGCGGGACATAGGCGCATTCTCTCTAAGAGTAGGCTCCTCCACAACTTAGGAGTTCAACAGCCAATTCTAAAGATTCTAAAGGAGGAGCTCTCATGTCGATGGCTACAGGATCACTTCGCCAAGCGGTCTTTCCGCAAAGCTCTGCTCTTACTCAAGCCCTCTTTGTTCTAGGTGGCGTTGGATTTATCGGTGCACTGGCGCAGATCTCTGTCCCTGTACCTGGATCTCCTGTTCCTGTAACCGGTCAAACACTTGCTGTACTTCTTATCGGAACAACCTACGGCGCTCGCCTTGGATTTTTAACCTTTGCAACCTACTTAATCTCAGCGGTAGCTGGCGCACCACTTTTTGCTGCATCTGCTGATCTTCCGAGCTATGGGTTAGCGCGCCTAACCGGTGCAACCGGCGGATACTTAATTGGAATGTTAGTAGCGAGCTTTGTCTTAGGTTTTCTGGCAGATCGTAGAGCTGATCAGAGCTTTAAAACCTCTTACCTTTCACTCTTAGCTGGAACTATAATTATCTTTGCATTCGGATTAACGTGGCTGCATCTTTCACTCGGGCTCTCTTGGTCTGCAACGATTAACGCAGGGTTGACACCGTTTATTCTTGGAGAAGCTTTAAAGATAGCGATCACTGCAACCGCACTCCCACTCATCTGGAAAAAGATTTCTCAGAAGTTAAAGTAATCTTCAACTAAACCTATGCCTTCCCTTACTCCTGTTACTACTGCGCGTCTTGGTGAACATCTGCCACTCCTTGAGCTGCTACCGGCGAATAATCCCGTTTCCTGGGTACGTGGTGGAGATGGTTTGATCGGTTGGGGAGTGCACGCGCAAACAACTGTGCGCGGTGTTAACCGCTTTAACGATGCACGCATTTGGTGGCACCAGCAGTTGGAAAAGCTCACAGTCTCAAGTGCTGTGCAAGCTAGCGGCACTGGACCGTTGCTCTTTACCTCATTCTCCTTTGACCCAGATGAGGAGTCGGTATTAGTTATCCCTGAGGTTGTTGTAGGAATGCGCAATGGAAGCTCTTGGATTACCTGGATTGGAAATACGCCTCAGCCTGAGCTCAGTGAAAACAAGCCTAAATTCGCAGCAAATAGCTTTGAGTGGAGCGAGGGCTCTATATCTGAAAACCAATGGCGTGATCGAGTCGCCCAAGCGATTGAAAAAATCGCATCAACCCCATTAGAAAAGGTAGTTCTTGCCAGGGACTTAACTGCAACAGGGGCTCACTCAATAGATGCGCGCGCACTTTTGAACCATCTTGCCGATGAGTATCCATCGACCTGGACTTACTGTGTTGATGGATTACTCGGTGCGACTCCAGAGCTTTTACTGCGTCTTTCAAAAGGAATGGTTACATCACGAGTTTTGGCAGGAACCATTAGTAAGACCGGAGATGACGAGAAGGATCTAGCTCTTGCCGCATCACTTGCAAGAAGCTCAAAGGATTTAGAGGAGCATGAGTTTGCAGTTCGTTCCGTTGCAGAAGCTCTTGAACCCTTCTGCGCATCAACAAACGTTCCAGAAACTCCCTTTGTTCTCCATTTAGCAAATGTTATGCACCTTGCAACCGATGTAACTGGGGCTTTGATTGAATCAAAGCGCGAGATAGATGCCTTTGCAATTCTTGAGAAGCTCCATCCTTCAGCTGCTGTCTGCGGAACGCCGACAGAGTTGGCCTCTAAAGTTATTTCAGAGATTGAAGGAATGAACCGCGGTCGCTATGCAGGGCCAGTTGGTTGGATTGACTCTCGCGGAGATGGTGAGCTTGGTTTGGCGCTGCGATGCGGACAGATTACAGAAAATCAGATTCGAGTATTTGCTGGCTGTGGAATTGTGGCTGGCTCTAACCCTGATAAAGAGTTACTAGAAAGCAGTGCAAAGTTTGCGCCAATGCGCAGCGCCTTACAGTGACGCCATCTTGTCATAAATACTCTTAATCAACTCAGCGTTTGATTCACGGCTGGGTGCTGAAACTACGCAGATAGACACTCCCTTTACCGGCTTAGAAAGCTGGGCGATCAACGCAGATGTGTTCTCAATCTTTGAGCTTTCATACCCCATCGCTTTTGTAATCGCACAGATATCTAAGTTATGTGGGGTTCCAAATACCGTCTCAAAACCCGCACTTCCACGGGCGTTGAGTGTTGAAAAGATTCCGCCGCCATTGTTATCTATAACAAAGATACGAAGGTTGATCTCTTCATTTTGAATGAGCCCAGTGAGATCGTGGAGAAAACCCAAATCACCAATTACTGCAACGCACTCTTTGCGGACAGAGGCGATGCCTAAGGCGGTGGAGATATTGCCATCGATTCCAGCCAGGCCACGGTTTGCAAAGGTTTCAACTCCAGATCGTGCAGCGGCAAACCCCTCAATATCTCTAATCGGTCTTGAGGATGAGATAAAGAGCGAGGTTGAAGATGGAATTCTGGCACCTATCTCGCGAGCAATAACCGGCTCTGACCACGCAGAGAGTTCGCTAACGACCTTTGCGGTGCGCTGTGAGTACTTACTCCACTTTGCAACCCACTCTGGATCGGCTGCAGCAACTTCGACCTTAGGAAGCTCAAGGAATCTCTGATCTGCACTGCGATCTGAGTCGACTGTAGCCATGCGCGGATCAATGACAATCTTCTTGCGCGCAGATGAAATCAGAGAGTTAATAGAACGTGAAAGCGTGGTCCTGCCAATAACAACTACGGTGTCTGGGGTTAAGTCCTTTGCGATCGTAGTAGATGTTAAGAAGATACTTGCGTGAGATTGTGCAGATGCAAAAGTGAGCGGATCTTCGGCGATAACCGGCCATCCAAGCTCTTTAGAAAACTTCTCAACATCAGCGGCATCAAAACCTGCACGATCCTGCCCAATGATTAAAACTCCATGGGTGCTCTTTGAGTTAAATACTCCAGCTTTCTTGCGATCAAAGATGCGTGGTGGTGTTACAACGATTGCATCCAACCATGAACTGTCTTCATCTCCGATAAGCGGTTCATCAAACTGAACGTTGATATGAACAGGCCCTGTTTGAAGTGCGTTCAGTGGCATCTCAAGCGGATACACCGCACCAGAAACATCGGCAAAGTAACGAACAGATTTTCCAAAGATTCGAGCCTGCTCAGTCGTTTGATTAGCCCCTGTTTTACGTAGCTCAGCTGGGCGATCGGCTGTAATTACAAAGAGAGGGGTATTTGAGTGAGATGCTTCTAAGACCGCTGGGTGATAGTTGGCTACCGCCGTACCGCTTGTGCACACAATTGGTACGGGACGTTTGCTTGCCTTTGCAACGCCTAATGCAAAGAAGGCAGCGGTGCGCTCATCGATTCGAACATGGAGTTTGATCAAACCCTTTTCACTAGCAGCAAAGAGCGCAAGTGTTAAAGGGGCGTTGCGCGAACCTGGTGAGATAACAGCATCGGTGATTCCAGCCTCAAGAATCTGTCTAACGATGACGCGGGCTAACCTAGTAGAGGTGCTCACGAGATCAACTCCCAGGTCTTCATGACGCGATTCTTCCACCATTCATATCTCTCTGGTGCCACTTCTATACCCTCAAACTTAGGCTCAGCATCACTTATCTGAATGGCGCCATCAACAATAGGTAAGTGTGCAACATCTTCAGAAAGCAATGAGCCCGTACCTAAACCACAATCAAAGGAGATCTCTTTAAAGGATGCTGCAAGAATCAGTCCGTAGTTGATTCCAATAGCACTTTCAAGTGCACTTGAAACAACGATAGGAAGTTTGTGATGCGAAGCAAGTGCATGGGCTCGAGTTACTCCACCAAGAGGTTGTACCTTCAAAATTAAGTAGTCGACAACGCCCTGCAAATCAATCTCAAATGGGTTGCTCGCTTTGCGGAGTACTTCATCTCCAGCTATTGGAGTATTTATCTTCATGCTCTCCTTAAGAGAGCGAAGCTCCTCGATACTCTCGCATGGCTGTTCTACGTACTCGATCTCTCCAACTGAGTTATATATAGCTTCAAGATTGGTGAGCGCCTCCTTAAGGGACCATCCACCATTAACATCTAAGCGAATCTTTGCGTGCGGACGAACCCTCTTCACCTGAGAAATACGGGAGATATCCTCTTGAAGACTCTGCCCTACCTTAATTTTAAAGCTCTCAACACCGGGAAATCTGTTAACGATCTCTTCAATCTGGG
>CAIMCU010000162.1 GCA_903839585.1 uncultured Actinomycetes bacterium
GCATCTTGAATCTTTTGAAGTTTATCTACCTCTTTTTGCTGCTCTGCACGGGCATCATCGGCTACTTTTTTTGCTGCAGCAACCTTTTGGGTAGCCACAGCTTGTTTAATCTTTGCATCATCTGCCTCTTTTTTTGCAGCCTTTGCAACAACCTCTGCTGCTTTGTACCGAGATAGTGCTACAGAGTTCTGTTTTCCAAGGGAGTTTAGATTTGTCAGCTGATCAATTAAGTCTTGAGGTCCCTTCGCATTGAGCAACGGTTCGATATCAGACATACTTCCACCCATTTTGAAAGCGTTACTTGCAAGCTTGCCAATGACTACATGGGCTGCGCTAACTGATTGCTGTGTTTCGAGTGCGTGTGCAGCGGCTGCTTGAGCAGCCACAGTAGCAACCTCTAGCTCTCGCCTTGCTTTGGCGTATAGAGCCTGTGCGGCGTTCGCTTTAGCTGTAAGAGCTTTCAGAGTCTTGTTAGCGGAAGCTAACTTCTTTGCGGCTGCATCTGCAGCAGCTTTCTTGGCGGCTTCAGCTTTCTTGGCGGCTTCAATCTGCGCAAGTGTGGGCTTTGGAGTTGCGGCGATGGCAGGGGTCGTTGAAAGCAACAGGCCAAGAATTATGGCAAGAGCTTGCAACTTACTGCGGTCGCGCACCTAGTAAACCTCCACAAATTTAGGCTCTCAGGATAAGTGAGCCGTTTGTGAATTACATGTGATTACTGCGTGTGTCGCTAGTTGGCTACATCTCTTCGAGTAAATAACACAACAGCGATGAGAGATCCAACAAAAACATACGCTGCAGAAAGTGAGAGCGCGTGAGTATAGGAAATGCTCTCGCTGCCACCAGCTGCAATAGTTGAGAACTGGCTACCTGGTAACCAGTTCAGAGTGCTGGACTTTACAGCTCCAACAATGTTTTCAATGATGAGTAACCAGAGAACTCCGATTGATATTGCGCTAATCGGTGAGCGCAGCAGTAGACCTAAAACCATTCCAACTACGCCGAAGCAGATAACTGAAATGAGGACGTTTATAAAGGTTCGCCCAATCGCTGCTTGTCCATCACCATTGAACCAAAGCTCAGTGGATACATCTTTTCCGCCTGCTAGCGCGAATGAAATTCCGATTGAAACAACTGCACTAATGACGACCATCAAGATTGCAAACAACTTCATGGCGACTAACTTTCCAGCTAATACTCGCACTCTGCCTGGTTGACGCACCAAGATGTTTCTGAGAGTTCCGTAGGTGTACTCCTGAGCGGTCTGGGCGGCAAAAACACAGAGAGCGATAATTCCGAGTAGGCCACCCACGCTTGAGAACGCCTGTGTTGCACCGGTTGGAAGAGAAAGCATCTCGCGGGTAATCACTACACCGCGATCACCATTACCTTGTGGCGAATCCAAAAGAAGAAATAGCAGCGATGAAACCAAACCGCTGAAGAATACGACAGCTCCGAGAGTTCCAAGGAGAAGAGTTGGACGACGAAGTTTGCGCCATTCGGCTTTGATAATTCGAATCATTTCTTCTCTCCAGTCATTTCAAAGAAGGTTTCTTCGAGGTTTGGAAGTTGTGGTGCAAGTTGAGTAAGAGTGATACCAGCTTCAAAAGCCTTTTTGTTTAAAACTCCCGCCCATTCTTGAGGTCCTTCAATATGTGCAACTCCATCTCGAATCGTTCCTTTATGGCCATCGGCTCTAGCAATCTCAACAATCTTTTCGAGATCGGCTGTAGTTGTTCCTTGAGCCAGAATAAAAGGTTGCTGTTGAAGAAATAGCTCTTGAATCGGTCCTGCAAAAACTACTTCACCTTTTCGGAGCATTACCAAGTAATCACTAATGAGTTCGAGCTCTGACAAGAGATGTGAAGAGACAAAGACGGTTGTTCCATTGTCTGCAAGTGTTCTAAGTAGTTGTCTAATCTCTTGAATACCCTCTGGGTCTAAACCATTGGTTGGTTCATCAAGAATTAACAGCTCAGGATTTGGCAGTAAAGCTGCTGCAATTCCAAGACGCTGCTTCATGCCGAGTGAGTAAGTCTTAAACTTTGACTTACCGCGATCCCCTAAGCCAACTTTAACTAAAAGCTCCTGCACTCGATCTTGAGGAAATCCACCTAGAGTTGCAAGTACTCGAAGATTTTCTGCACCAGATAAAGCTGGATAAAAAGCGGGTCCTTCAATCATCGCGCCGACCCGTGGAAGGTACTTCTCTGGATTATCGATCGACTCACCCAAAATCTGAGCGCTACCGCCGGTCGGAGATATCAGACCAAGCAGCATTCGAATCGTAGTTGTCTTACCTGCGCCGTTTGGGCCTACAAAGCCGCAGACCTTTCCACGTGGAACCTCAAAGTTTGCATGTGCCACAGCCATGCCTGAGTCGTACTTCTTGCTCAGATCCGATGCTGAGATAGCGAGATTTTGCATGTAATGAATATAGCCAACAAACCTTAAGATTGCTCCCATGAGTAAAGAGAATTGGGGCTATCAGCCTCGACCAAATCGCCCAGCACCGGATTGGGATGTACATCCACAAACCGATGCTGTTCGCGGTGGTCTTTCTCGTTCAGGTTTCGGAGAAACCGCTGAAGCTCTCTACCTCACTAGTGGCTTTACATACGGTTCGGCAGATGAAGCTCTTGAGTCCTTTACCGATGAAACCGATCACTTTCTTTACAGCAGATTTCATAACCCTACGATTGCGACCTTTGAAAAGCGCTTAGCTGCAATTGAAGGCGCCGAGTACTGCATCGCAACCGGATCCGGAATGTCGGCGATGTTTGCATCTATCGCATGCTTGGTCAGTGCAGGTGATCGCGTTGTCGCATCTGCAGCGATGTTTAGCTCCTGTCACGTTGTTCTAACCGAGATTCTTCCTAAGTGGGGCGTAACGGTTGAACTCGTCAAGGGAAATGACAAGGCCGCCTGGCAGGCAGCGCTGAGCTCTCCAACTAAAGCGGTCTTTATTGAGACGCCGAGTAACCCACTGTTAGAGATAGTTGATATCGCACTTGTAAGCGATCTGGCTCACAAGGTCGGAGCAACCGTTGTAGTCGATAACGTTATGGCTTCACCAATTCTTCAAAAACCACTTGAGCTTGGCGCAGATGTTGTTATGTACTCTGCTACAAAACATATCGATGGACAGGGTCGCGTTTTAGCAGGCGCAGTCCTTGGATCCTTCTCATACATACATGAGCACTTAACTCCATTTATCCGACATACCGGACCTACACTCAGCCCCTTTAACGCGTGGTTACTTACGAAATCCCTTGAAACGATGGAGATGCGCGTTAATCGTATGGTTGAAAATGCACAAGCCATCGCTGAGTTTTTGGAGAGCCGCAAAGAGATTAAAAGCGTTCGCTTTCCAGGACTTAAGTCGCACCCTGATTACGCCTTGGCAAAAAAGCAGATGAGCGGTGGAGGAACAACGATTGGCTTTGAGTTCAAAGGTTCTCAAAAAGATGCCTTTAAGTTCATGGACGCGCTTCGAATTATTGATATTTCAAATAATTTAGGTGACAGTAAATCTCTGATTACTCATCCAGCTTCAACTACGCATCGCAGACTTAGCCCTGAAGTACAAGCAGAGATGGGCATCAAGCCAGCGGTTCTGAGATTATCTGTAGGTCTAGAGTTTGTTGATGATCTAATTAAGGATATAGATCAAGCTTTAACAAGCTGAGCAACAACTAGTACCACTGAAACTAAGCTCAAGTAAGTAATCGACCATTGAAAGATCTTTCCTGCGACTTGGTTGTAATTAGCTGCACCCTCTTTAAGCGCCAAGAGCTGAGCAGCAAACACCGCCCCAAGAGTGAAAGTTGCCACATACGACCACCACTGAAGTTCGGCAAGATAAAGTAGAACTCCAGAGCTGATAATCATTGCGATTGTGTGAAACCACATCTGCTTAAGTACGTTTGCTCTTGTTGCCACTACGGGCAGCATAGGAATCTTCGCTGCTGCATAGTCATCCTCATACTTAATAGCCAACGCCCAAAAATGCGGTGGAGTCCAAAAGAAAATAAGAAAGAAGAAGGCCCAAGCAGCAGGAGCGAGAGAGTTTGTAACCGCTGCCCATCCAATGAGAACCGGCATACAGCCAGCAGCGCCGCCCCACACGATATTTTGTGAAGTAGTTCTTTTCAAAGCTAATGTGTAAACAAGTACGTAGTAGGCGATAGCTACCGCAGTTAAAACCGTTGCCAGGGTAGTTGTATAGATTTGAAAGATGACCAAGGAAAGAAGGCCGATGATTGAGGCAAAGATAACCGCGGAGCGTTTTGATACTTGGCCGGTTACTAAAGGCCGCTTTGCGGTTCGAACCATCAATCGATCTAAATCAGCTTCGATGACCATGTTGAAAGCGTTTGCACTACCTGCAGCTAAAGTTCCGGCAAGTATTGTCGCAACTGTGAGGCCGAAATCCGGCAAACCTTTTTGCGCAAGGACCATCGCAGGAAGTGTAGAGACCAGAAGAAGTTCGACTACTCGCAGCTTCATCAGATCTAAATACGCTCGAATCTTGGTCACCGGCTTAGATTAGTGGGCAATTTTCTACGCGTTCTAAGAATGCTCTCAGGATTGCTCGCTATTTTTCTCACATCGAAAGGGGCATCCAATGACACCTCAGGAAAAACCAGAATGGTTTGAACTCTCCGAAGGAGAAGGCAGCGCAAATGTGCGCCGCGTCTCAAAAACCCTTCCAATTGCAGCGGTTATTGCAACGATGGCGATCCTGGGTATCGGTGGAGTCGTTGCTCAAACACAGGATTCTTCCTCAGCCTCTGCGATAGAGGTCACAACCCCAACTCAAGCTCAAACCCAAACTCAAACCAAAAGCGCAACAACCGCTGACTCTGTAGCAGTTAGTGCAGCCACTAACGCGCCAGCGATAGCGATGCCTCCTACTGGTCGAGGAGATGACGATGAGGATGATGAGGGCGATGATGACGAGCATCATAAATCTCGGAACTCTCACGGCGACAATGACGACGACAATGATGATGGCGATGACGATCGCTTCGGAGATGACGACTAACTAGTAGCCTTACCCACATGCGTAAACTTTTCGCTTTGGGTATTGCATTACTACTTGTAGTTTCACAGAGTTTTTCAGCACAAGCAGAGCAGCTCTCTGCAGATACAAGTATGGTTCTGATCAAGACCGTATCAGGGGGTATTAGCCCCAAATCGGTCTTAGCATCTGGCACTGGATTAATCAGTACGCATAACATGATGTACACCCATAACGTAACCTTCTTCGATGCAAAAACCTTTGGAGTTAAGAGCCGAGTATCTGACTCGGTAGAGCTAAGTAAGTTTGGCTTTGATAAATACTCTGGCAGTTACAAAGGCGCACCTGTTGAAGGGGCTTTCTCCCCTGATGGTAAGTACCTGTATTTCACAAACTATGCGATGTATGGAAAAGGATTTACAAAAGAGGGGCATGACGTGTGCTCGCCAGCTTCAGGTTATGACAAATCCTTTTTATCTCGAATCAACTTAGATAACTTTAAAATCGATGCTGTTTATCCTGTTGGCTCTGTTCCTAAAGTTGTAAGTGTTACACCAGATAACAAGTACATTCTTGTAAGTAACTGGTGTTCGTACACGGTAACGATTATTTCAATCGAATCAGGCAAGAGCGTTGCCAATGTAAAGATTGGGCGCTATCCACGGGGTATCGCAATCTCGAAGGATAGTAAGTTCGCCTACGTTGCCGAGATGGGCGGTAGCAATATCCATCGAATTGATCTGAGTGACTTTTCAAAGAGCTTAATCCCTGTCGGCTCTAATCCACGAGCCGTTGTTTTGTCGCCAGATAACACCCGTTTATATGTAACTTTAAACTCTTCTGGAAAGGTTCTTGCTTGGGATTTAGTTAATAACAAGAGAGTTAAGAGTGTCTCGACTGGAAAAGCTGCTCGAAGCCTTGATATCTCCTCAGATGGAAGCGCCCTGTTCGTAGTCAACTTTTTTAGTGGAACCGTTTCAAAGGTGCGAACTTCTGACATGAAGGTTCTACAAACCTCAAAGGTATGTAATGAACCGATCGGTGTTACCTACGATGCATTTACTGATTACACATGGGTTGCTTGCTATGGAGGCAGCCTTAAGGTGTTTGCGAACCGCTAGTTATTACCGGGTTTGCATCGGCTTGAACTACCAGTGGCGTAGCAATTTTTCCAAGGTAAACATCTAAGGTTTTGCGTGCCCTCTCTGAGGCTGAATAACCTCGAGCAATTCTGTCCGCAATGACCACAAAAATATACTCTCGATCCCCCGACTCGATGTATCCAGCAAGACTCACCGTTCCATTTAAAGTTCCGGTCTTAGCTTTTACTAGTCCGACCGCATCAGGTGCGCTTTCTATATATCGCTTACTCAAAGTTCCAGATACCCCACTGACTGGTAACCCTGCAATGAGCTGCGCATAAGTTGGATCGGCGTGAATCTTTAGAAGTAACTGCGCCATGAGCTTGGCACTCACTCTGTTCTGCTTTGAAAGTCCACTCGCATCGTGGATATTCAACGCTTTGGCATCAAGCCCCATATCCGTAACAATCTTGCTAAATAGATCTGCTACTCCATACTCATCAAAGCTATACCCAGCAGCCTTTGCTGCCTGACGTGCCATTCGTTCAGATAGAACATTGTCACTCCACGTCAAAAACCATGTTGTTATGTTCGCGACTGTCGGTGAAGTAGATGCATACATTTCCTGCACTGCACTCGCATCTCCTTCCGCTTTTGAAACCTTCTTCCAGGAAACTGTTCGC
>CAIMCU010000163.1 GCA_903839585.1 uncultured Actinomycetes bacterium
AGAAAGAATTGTGCGGCCTTCTTTGTCCTCTTTTTGAAGCACAAGAGCTTCAATACGGTCGCCGACCTTAACAATGTCATTTGGATCTGCATCGTGGCGGATTGAGAGTTCGCGTGAAGGGATGACACCTTCTGTTTTGTAACCAATATCTAGAAGTACTTCTTCGCGATCTACTTGTACGACGGTTCCTTCAACAAGATCTCCGTCATTAAAGTTTCTGATTGTGCCTTCGATTGCTGCAAGGAAATCTGCTGCCGATCCGATGTCGTTTACTGCTACGACTGGTGATGCTTTAAGTGTTGTAGACAAGGTGCTCCGTAGGGATAGAAGTAATAGGAGGCCAGAGTTTCTGGCGCAACGCCCGCAAGAGTACGGTTCGCGCTCGTTCAAGGGCAAATCCTGCGCGTAGGATGGAGCAACTATGAGCAGATACGCAGAGTTGCTGGCTTATCCGCACGCTAAGTCTTTGATTTTGGCAGCACTACCGGCCCGCATCGCCTACGGGATGATTGGTCTATCAATCTTCTTTAAGGTTCAAGATGAAACAGGTTCAATCGCCTGGGCTGGATTAGCGCTCGGTTTGAACTCAGTAGCTGGCTCTCTCACCGCTGGAATTCGCGGCAGCATTCTCGATAAGTTCGGACAAAAATGGCCGCTTCGTATCTTCGTTCCTGGTTACGCACTCTTGATTATGGCGCTCAATATTACGCATGATAAATCACTTCTCTTAATCGTTGCCTTTGTCATGGGAATTAGTGCGCCCCCTATTAATCTCTCAGTCAGGCCACTGTGGAAGAGCGTTGTGCCAGATGATTTCTTGCGTGTTGCATATGCAGTCGACACAGCTGTTATGAACTTCGCTGGAGTAATTGGTCCCGTACTTGCCACCGCTCTTGCACTCTCTTCGCATCCTGGAAGTGCGCTGTCTACCGCTGCAGCATGCATGTTCATCGGTGGGTTAAGTCTTGGTGCAACATCTGTTTCACGGAACTGGATCCCTGAGAAAAAAGCTAAAGACCATATTCCACTCTGGAAACATAGACCGCTGCAACTGCTAATGATTGAAGGTTGCTTCATCGGATTCGGATGGGGACTCTTTGATATTGGTGTGCCCGCCTTTGCAACACTTGAAGGAGTTCCGCATAGAACAGCGTGGATTCTTGGGGCGATGGGTATTGCAAACGTTGTCGGTGGATTAGTTGCTGGCTTAGTCTCTAAGCGAATTCCAGCACTTGTCACGATGCGTCGAACATACGCATTTTGGCTCGTTGCAACACTTCCACTTGCCTTTACGTATCCTGGATGGTCAATGGTGATTGTGGGAGCGCTCTCTGGATTAGCAGGAGGTGCGTTGCAGGTCTTCTATTGGGAGGTCATGGAAGCGGTGCGACCAAAAGGATCACCGACTGCAATGATGGGTTGGCTCTGGACTGTTGAAGGAACCTTTATGTCACTAGGTGCAGCATCCGGTGGCTTTATCTCCGAGCATCTTTCTCCACGTGCGTGCTTAGCAACAACATCAATCTGCATCATTATCGGCTTCATAATTTTGGGTTTAGGTAGCAATCTATTAGCCGCTGCGAACAAGGTACCTACAAGCGCTGAGGACATCGCCGCAATGGAAGAAAACATCAAGCCAGCTATTTAGTGAGCGGCCTCGTTCCAACTCTTTCCGATTCCGACGTTGACATCCAACGGGGCTTTGAGTGGATAAGCAGACCCCATTTCTTGCCGGACTAATCTGTTAATACGCTCTCTTCTCCTGCAACCACTTCAAGAATTAATTCATCATGAACTTGTAGAAGCAGCCGAGACTTGAGCTTCCTTTCTAAGAGTGCCGATTGAACATTAAGCATCGCCTGTTTAATTATGTCTGCAGCAGATCCTTGAATAGGCGCGTTTAGCGCCATGCGTTCTGCTACTTCGCGACGTTGTCGGTTATCGTGCATTAAATCAGGAAGGTAACGGCGGCGACCCATAACCGTTTCGGTGTAACCAACTTTGCGAGCCTCTTCAACAACGCTCTTCAGATAATCCCGGATTCCACCAAATCTTTCAAAGTATCTATCCATCAGTGATTGCGCCTCCCCTGGGGACAAACCGAGCTGTGCGCCAAGTCCGTAGGAGCTAAGACCGTACGCAAGTCCATATGACATCGCCTTAATCTGTCTGCGCATTTCAGGATCAACATCGGCAGCCTTAACGCCAAAAACTTCTGCGGCCACAGTTGCATGTAGATCTTCGCCAGATTCAAATGCGGCAAGAAGAGCTTTGTCATTGGATAGGTGGGCCATGATGCGCATTTCGATCTGACTGTAGTCAGCGGTCAAGAGCGCTGAGTAACCATCTCCTGCAATGAAGCACTCTCTAATCTTTCGACCCTCTTGAGTGCGGACGGGGATGTTTTGAAGGTTTGGCCCAACGGATGAAAGTCTGCCTGTTGCC
>CAIMCU010000164.1 GCA_903839585.1 uncultured Actinomycetes bacterium
ATGATCCATTTACTGGATATCTTGCTGCTAACACCTCTCCTGGTCACCTTGACTGCGTGCAGGTACGTAAGGCTGTCTTCTTCGCATATCCAACCGCGGAGATTATTAAGGCTAACGGTGGAACTAAGTTCTACGGCACGCCAGGAGATAACCCAGTTAAGCCATCGATGGGTATCGACTACATCAAGACAAAGGGAAATATCCACGATCCTAATTACAAGATCGAAGGAAACCCAACGTATGCAAAGAAGCTTCTAGAAGAGGCTAAGACTGCATGTCCTGAGGCGTACGATCGTGCAACAAACCCTGCAAAGGGCTTGAAGTACTACCGTCCAGATAGTTCTTCAAACAAAACTATGGCAGTGATTGTGGAAGAGGCCCTTAAAAAGGCTGGATTCGTAATCGAGACCGTCTATAAGCCTGTTGGTACCTACAACACAGAGCTCAAGAACTACAAGAAGGAAACTGACTTCTTAGGTTCAGGTTGGGCATCTGACTGGCCAAATGCATCAACAGTTCTCCCAGAGCTTCTTGGAGAAGGTTGCTGTAACTACACATTCAACAAAACTACAAAAGAGTATCCAGCATTCAAGAAGATTCTTGATAAGGCGCTCGTAGAGCTAGACCGCAACAAGCAGGCTAAGTTGTGGCAGCAAGCTTCACAGTATGCGATGGATCAGTACTGGTACATCTTCACCGTCTTCAATAAGTCTCAAGAAGTTTGGGGCTCGAAGGTCGGCGGAGTGTTCTACTGGGATCTTGGTTCACTTGCGTTCGGAAACATGTACGTAAAGAAGTAAAACTCAGTTAGAAATCTGGTGCGGGTGGAGAGATCCATCCGCACCAGAACTCTGAACCAAGTAGCGTTTAAAAGGAGTAATTCAGATGGTTAGATATGTTGGAAAGCGTCTTTTCTACACGCTTCTCCTCATGCTCTTTGTGAGTCTGACCGTCTATTTCATATTTGATTTACTTCCTTCAGATCCAGCAAGATTAGGCTGCGTCAAAGGCTGCCCAGACTCAACCGTTGAGCTCAACCGAATAAAACTTGGTTTAGATGTTCCGGTGATTGAACAGTGGTGGAGATTTATCTTAGGTTTGTTTCAGGGAAGATCTTATGGAACAGGTGATGCCACATTTAGCTGCCCCGCCCCAGCTCTTGGATACTCATGGAACCGTCATGCGTGCGTGACCGATGTTATTAAGGAAACATTCCCAGTAACACTTAGCCTGGCTCTTGGTGCCTTGTTTATGTGGCTGGCTCTTGGTGTATCACTAGGAATTCTGGCCGCACGCAAAAAAGGCAAATGGCAAGATAAAGCCAGCACAGTCTTCGTATTGGTAGGAACCTCACTACCAACCTTTATTACAGGAATTATGGTTGTTTTGTTCATCGTCCTTCAGTTCAACGTCGTCGATCCGCTAGAGATTGGTATTTGGCACAGTCCATTTACCGACCCGGTCGGTTGGCTACAGACCTTTTTCTTCCCGTGTGCAACTCTGGCACTTGCCTACGCCGCGACGTATACGCGCTTTACCCGATCTAACGTTATTGAGATCTCGCAAGAGGATTACATCCGGACAGCTCGTGCTAAGGGCTTGAGCGAAAAGGTTATTCTTCGCAAGCACACCCTTCGTGCAGCAATCGCTCCAATTGTCACAATGGCGGGCATGGATTTTGCAGCCCTCTTTGGTGGAGCGGTTATCACCGAGTCAATTTTCAGTTTAAATGGCTTAGGAAAGTTGTCCATAAAAGCTGTGACTGAGACCTTCGATTTACCTATTATTGTCGCGACTACCTTGATCGCATCCAGTTTTGTTGTCATTATGAACTTACTTGTTGATATCGCCTACGCATATATCGATCCACGGGTGAGTACAAAATGAGTAATTTCCTTGAGGTTAAAAACCTTTCAGTCAGCTTCCCAACTCACGATGGTTTGGTAAAAGCATCCAATGATGTCTCCTTTAGCGTTGCACTAGGAGAAACTCTTGCGATAGTCGGAGAGTCAGGCTCGGGTAAGTCAGTATCTAATTTGGCGGTAATGGGGCTACATAATCCAAACTCGACTGTGATATCTGGTCAAGCTTTCTTGAATCTTGAATCTGGACCGATAGATGTCATTAGCGCCCCGGCTGAATCCGTTCGAAAGCTGCGCGGCAAAGAGATGGCGATGATCTTTCAGGATCCAATGTCTGCCCTTCACCCTTTTTACACCGTCGGCGATCAAATCGCTGAGGCATGGCTACTGCATAACGATGGCAAGAAAACGGATGCTATGGCTCGCGCTACAGAGATGCTCAACCTGGTTGGAATTCCCGATGCGCACAAGCGCGTAAATGAGTTTCCGCATCAATTCTCTGGTGGAATGCGACAGCGCGTAATGATTGCAATGGCACTAGTTAACAATCCTTCTCTTCTTATCGCTGATGAGCCAACTACCGCACTTGATGTAACTGTTCAGGCGCAGATCCTGCAACTTCTTGGCAAGCTACAAAAAGAGTTGAATATGGCAATCATTCTTATTACCCACGATCTTGGTGTCGTTGCAGAGGTGGCTGATCGTGTTGCAGTTATGTATGGTGGACGAATCGTTGAAGAAGGTAAGGTCGATGACATCTTCTATAACTCTGCACATCCATATACGAGAGGTCTCCTCAACTCTATTCCTCGCGTAGACAAGGTTGGATCACACAGACTTCACGCAATCCCTGGACAGCCTCCCTCACTCATTGCACTTCCAAAGGGATGCTCCTTTGCTGCACGTTGTGAGTACAAGAGGTTCACCCAAGGCTCTATATGCAATGAATCTGTTCCAGCACTTACCGTTGGAACTAATGGTCACTCTGCTCGTTGTCACTTAACGCCTGCCCAAGTTGCCCAGCACTCTCTTGAGATCGGAACGGGGGCGTAATCGATGAGCGAAAACATTCTTGAGCTCCACGATCTTTCAAAGCACTTTGAGATAAACAACAAAGGCATACGTCGCGAAAAGGGCGTCGTTAAAGCCGTCGATGGTGTCACATTCTCTGTTGGTAAAGGGGAGACCGTAGGTCTCGTCGGTGAATCAGGATGCGGAAAGACAACCGTTGGACGCACAGTGATGAAGCTTTATGAGCCAACTACTGGCAAGATGATCTTTGAAGGCCAAGACATC
>CAIMCU010000165.1 GCA_903839585.1 uncultured Actinomycetes bacterium
ACTACATTACAGAGGGCTTAGAGCTTTTGCGCCAAAGTCGAGAAAGGGCTGCTAGCTTTAAGGTTTCTAACGGTTTCGCTGAGTTCAATGATTTAACCGAGATGTATATACGATACGTTGTTGGTGACTGGGACCGCGTGAAAGTGCTGATGGATCGATTGCCAGATTTTGGATTGAAAAGATACATCTCCTTCACTTATGAACATCGCCAAGATCGCCCAATGAGTTTGTCAGCGGTGGAATCTTTGCCTTCAAACAATGCGCGGCAAAGCATCTATAAGAATTTTGCCTACTGTGAGTTTTACATTGATCAAGAGAAAGTTGCTCTTGGCTATATGCGAAAGGCTCTTGAAGTCGGTGCAAGAGTGCGCGCAAAGGAGTTCTTCCTGCGGCAAGATCCTAAGTTACTCAATTTAATTCTCAAGATTGCAAGTGAAAAACCAACCGTCTATCTTGAGGACTTAGCTGGCGCAATCACCGATCGAGTAAAGAACTCCGGAAAGGCTACGCATGGATTATCTGCCCCACTCACCAAGCGTGAGCTTGAGGTGCTGCGCCATCTAGCGACTGGTAAACCAATTAGTACGATAGCTGGAGCGCTGCATGTTTCTCAAAACACAATGAAGACCCACTTAAAGAACATCTATCGAAAAATCGATGCTGATGGGCGGGAAAGCGCTGTAGAACAGGCTAAGGCGCTCTTTATTCTGTAATGCTCTCTGATTGCACTTCGCATGGGATACTTTGCGAATGGATGTCATCCTTCTCGTAAACACCCTCGACTTTATTGGCACCTTCGCATTTGCCTTAGTTGGCGCCAGAATTGCAGCAGATAAGGGCTTGGACTACGGCGGCATCGCCTTTATCGCCGCTATTGCATCCCTTGCTGGAGGAACCCTTCGAAATATTTTGATCGGCGAGAGAGCACCTTGGATTTTGCACAGTTGGCTCTTTCTTGCAGTACTCATCGCTGTAGTCATAACGATTCTTCTGAAAAGAACCACGCCGGTTGGAAGGTTCGTACTCTTCTTGGACACCATAGGCCTTGCAACTGCAACGGTGGCCGGAGCTCAGTTCGCACTGACACAGAACGTAGCCTTTGCTCCTGCAGTAGCACTGGGGTTAATCGGTGCGGTCACAGGTGGATTACTTAGAGATGTTTTATGCCAAGTAGAGCCTGTCCTCTTACACCGAGAGACAATCGGTACATCCTGTCTTGCCGGATCATTTACCTACGTAGGGTTGGAATGGCTTGGAGCAGGTAGCGCAATCTCTGCAGTATCTGCTGGACTCATAGTTGTCTTGGTCAGAGAGCTATCAATTAAGTTTGATGTAAACCTTCCAAAAATAGGCCGTTCAAAGTGAGTGATTTTGAAGAGTTCGAAGATTTAGAGGATGACTTAGATCTAACTCTCTACGCTGATTCAATCGAGTTGGTCAATGAGGTCGTCGCACAGATACTGCTCACAATTAGAGAGGGTCTAGATGGCAATAATGTATTTCATCTTGCCCTAACAGGTGGATCCCTTGGCAATGCAATCTCTGAAACCTTAGTTCGCGAGTGGAACTTAAACTCAGATGAGTACAAAGGTCTACATATTTGGTGGAGCGATGAAAGGTATGTGGAGTCAAAGAGCGCTGAGAGAAACGCCTTCCCGCTACACGGCATGCTATCCAATAAGAGTATTTTGGTGCATGAGATTTTGGCATCTGATGTTGCCTCCAATGC
>CAIMCU010000166.1 GCA_903839585.1 uncultured Actinomycetes bacterium
ACAATCAACATGATCAGAACAACAATTCAAGCAATCATCAACCACTTATTCCACTCTTCAAGAACACTGCCCACAACTTTTCAAAGCTATTGCAAATGATCTGGATACACCGAGAGCCCTCCAAAGAGTTCGAAGTATTGAAAAAGACTCCAACCTAACTGATGCACAAAAGCGTGCTGCTTTCTTGGGAGCAGATCGCATACTCGGATTGGATTTAGCTAGAAGAGAGGTGCTTAAGCCGCTGGCTCCTAAACAAGAGGAGCTCCTAGCGCAGCGACAGGCTGCGCGCTCTGAGAAGAATTGGAGAGAGAGCGACAGGTTAAGAGTTGAACTTGAGATGACTGGGCTAGAGATTGAGGACTCTCGGGATGGTCAAAGTTGGAGTTGGCGTTAAGCGGGCATAGCTGTGGCTGCAACGATTGCAGCAAAACCAAGAAACATTAGCGCTGAACCTAAGTTATCTCCTTGGACAAGTAGCTCTCCCCCGCTACCAGGAGATGCAGCCTTCGAAAAGATAACGACCCAACTAAAGCTTGCTATGAACTTAAATCTTCTCTTTCCAAAACGTCTTCCAACGACCCAGATAGAGGTGAATGTACCTAGGATTGCAATGATTAATCCGTAAGGAGGTAGAAGCAAGTGTAGGAAAACGGCCGCTGCAGATACAAGTGCTCCGACTGTAATCGAGAGTAGAGTTTTCAAAAATCCACTCCAGCAAATAGATCAGTTTCACGGCCATCCTTGTTAAATGGCTCAGATTTGTCTCCTTGAACGAGCGAGTAGTACTCATTTCCCCAAACTTGCAAACCAAGATTGTTTGAGAGAGCAAAGAAAGGCCCATCAACGGTTATCTGTGTTGCATGTGCTCGCATTGCATCCATTTTTTGTTGAACACATGGATTTCCATCAATAACCGTTGTAACTAACGCATCATCTTTGGCAAAGGGAATGTCATCTGCGCTCTCAGCACCAAAGAAGTCAGATCCAACAGCTTTCATCGCATCGATTCCTTCGGCTATAACCGATTTAGGCATAGCGTTCCAGTAAATCTTTGAGACCTTCCAGGAAGCTTTTTGCGCTGCTCGCATCGCAACCCGATGGGCTTGAATATGGTCTGGGTGCCCATACCCGCCGATTTCATCGTAGGTGATAAGAACCTGTGGCTTTACTTCATCGATGACCTTCACTAATAGATCTGAGGCGTGCTCTAGATCTGCATTCCAAAAGACATCAGGTCGTTCATTTTGCGGAGTCCCCATCATGCCGCTATCACGAAACTTTTCCTTGCCATCACCTAAGAATCGGAAATCCTTAACTCTGAGTATCTCCATCGCATCTGAGAGCTCCCCAATACGATGATCACCTAACGTGTCGTTATGCACACTTGCAAGATGAGCTAGATCAGTTACTAGAACTTCACCTTCTTCACCGCGTGTGCATGTAATTAATGTGACATCAGCGCCAAGGCTTGCATAAAGAGCCATCGTCGCACCGTTGTTAATGGTTTCATCATCGGGGTGCGCATGGACTAGCAGAAGCCGAGCCCCCTTGTAGCTTTCGCGGGATAAGGATGCGGGCATCAGTAAACCGGTAGAGATGTATCTATCTGCTTAGCCCAAGCAACAACGCCACCTTGTACATGGGTGGCATCTGCAAAGCCAGCGCTCTTTAGCACTGCAAGGCACTCCGCTGATCTGACTCCACTCTTGCAATGCAAGATGATTGGCTTGTTTTGAGGAAGTCCAGCAAGAGCTGTGCCATCTAAGAAGCCTTGTTTAGGAATCAACACTGAGCCCGGAATGCGCACGATTTCAAACTCGCTCGGTTCGCGAACATCAATGAGAAGAAAATCATCTTTACGAGTTATCTTCTCATTGAGCTCGATAACAGAAATAGTCGAACCCGTTACCGCTGCTTCTGCAGCCGTTGAAATAACTCCGCAAAAGGCTTCATAATCTGGAAGAAGAGCGGTCTGGGTTGGTTTTTCTGAACACAGTGGGCAGTTCGGATCCTTACGAATCTTTACCTTTCTAAAGTTCATCTCGAGTGCGTCGTAAACCATTAATGAGCCAATCAGTGACTCACCGACACCTGTGATTACCTTGATGGCCTCCGTAGTTTGAACCGAGCCAATGGTCGCGCACAAAACACCAAGCACGCCTCCTTCAGCACAACTTGGAACCATGCCTGGAGGAGGAGGTTCAGGGTAGAGACATCTGTAGCAAGGGCCGTACTCCGCCCAGAAAACGCTCGCCTGTCCATCAAAACGGTAGATAGATCCCCAGACGTAAGGCATTTTGAGTAACACACATGCGTCGTTAACTAGGTAACGGGTCGCAAAGTTATCCGTGCCATCAACGATAATGTCGTATTGGGCAAACAACTCCATAACATTTGAAACATCTAGCCGAAGTTCGTGTGTGACGACATTTACGTATGGATTAATCTCAGAGATCTTCTCTTTTGCTGATTGGGCTTTACTCTTACCAATATCTGATTGACCATGAATTATCTGACGTTGTAGATTGGATTCATCTACAGTGTCAAACTCAACGATTCCTATTGTTCCTACCCCAGCTGCGGCTAAGTACATCAACGCTGGCGATCCAAGACCCCCGGCACCAACACACAAAACCTTTGCATTCATAAGACGTTGCTGCCCGGCCATAGCCACATCAGGGATGATCAGATGGCGACTGTATCTGCGTACCTCATCGACTGTAAGCGCAGGCCCTGGTGTAACCAAGGGAGGAGTTTTCATGTTGCTATTCTGCCGTAGCAACGGAGCAGGTGCCAATTTCAAATTTTTGCCCCTACGATATGGTCAATGAGTACTCATGATGCCGCATCCAACAAGGGCGATAAGGGCAGACTTCCTCGAGATGAGCGACGTGCAATTCTCTTAGCCGCAGCGCTTGAAGTGTTTACAGCGGCTGGGTATCACTCTGCAGCGATGGATGAAATCGCAGATCGTGCGGGAGTAAGCAAGCCTGTTCTCTATCAGCATTTTCCATCAAAGCTAGATCTCTATTTAGCCGTTCTTGATTTACACATTGACTCACTTGTATTTGAGATTCAAAAAGCAATCTCTTCAACACCTGATAACGCTCAAAGAGTACGTGCAACTGTGATGGCGTACTTCGAGTTTATTGAGAAAGAAGGAGAAGCTTTCCGCTTGCTCTTTGAGAGCGATATGAACGTTGAACCACAAGTACGGGAGCGCCTTAATCGTATGACTTATGACTGCGCTGCAGCCGTTTCAGCAGTCATCTCAAATGACACAGGTTTACCGAAAGAGGTAGCGATGCTTTTAGGTGTTGGCATGATCGGATATGCCCAAGTAACCGCTCGTCACTGGCTCGATCGTGATAGCAAATTAACTCGCCAACAGGCGGTGGATCTCGTAGAAAACTTAATGTGGCGTGGAATCTCTGGATTCCCTCGCACAGAGCTTTAAGTATTGAGTAAGTCCGCACATCCATTTACAGATAGGATAAGTGCATGAGTGCAAAGAAATCAGAGAGTTCACAGGCGTCGCATGTTCGTATCGCTGTGACAAACATTAGTAGCGAATTGGCTTTTGAAAGTACAACTTCTCCTGCAGAAATCAAGGCTGCCGTTGCTGCGGCAATAGCTGCAGGTACTCCGCTTTCAATGACGGATGTACGAGGCCATGAGATTGTTGTGCCAGCAGATAAAATTGGTTATGTAGAAATCGGTCAACCAACTGAGCGTCGCGTCGGTTTCGGCGCAGTTTAAGGTGAGCCTAACCTTTGCAGACCTTCCCCTGCGCCCGGAGACACTAGAAGCTTTAAGTGCGCACGGATTTATCTCACCCTTTCCAATTCAGGAGCAGGTTTTACCTATTGCATTGGCAGATGGTGACCTGATTGGTCAGGCAAAGACAGGAACAGGAAAAACCCTTGCTTTCGGAGTTCCACTCATCGAAAGAGTCATCGCACCACTTGATGCCGAATGGGCTTCGCTAGAGGCAAAGGGTTTACCGCAAGTACTTGTCGTTGTGCCTACACGCGAACTCTGTGTCCAAGTTACAAAGGACATTGAAGAGCTGTCGGGTAATCGTGGTCTTCGAATTCTCGCTGTTTATGGCGGTCGTGCATTTGAACCTCAGATAGAGGCGCTTCAAAATGGAGTTGAAATAGTTGTTGGTACTCCTGGACGTTTACTTGATCTCTATCGACAAGGTCAGCTCAAGTTGAAGGAGGTCTCACGCGTAGTTCTTGATGAAGCAGATGAGATGCTCGATCTTGGCTTCCTTCCAGATGTTGAAAAGATCTTTGCAAGTACTCCAAACAGAGCTCAGACCATGCTTTTCTCAGCGACAATGCCTGGTGACATCATCGCTTTAGCTAGAAAGTTCATGAATCAACCGGTGCACATTCGAACTCAAGATAATGAGGATGAAGGTGCGGTTGTTTCACGGATAGAGCAGCACGTTTTCCGTGCACACGCTCTCGATAAGATTGAGATGCTTGCTCGCATACTTCAAGCAGATGGACGTGGTCCAACAATAGTTTTCTGTCGCACAAAAAGAACCTGCCAGAAAACTTCAGATGATCTTGTTGAGCGTGGGTATAGAGCCGCATCAATTCATGGTGACTTGGGGCAAAATGCGCGCGAAAAAGCTCTCAATGATTTCAAAGCGGGTAAGTCAGATGTTCTGGTCGCCACCGACGTTGCCGCCCGTGGTATCGATATCGATGGAATCACTCATGTAATTAACTATCAATGTCCTGAGGATGAGAAAACCTATGTTCACCGCATTGGTCGAACCGCTCGTGCTGGTGCTAAAGGAATCTCTGTCACCTTTGTTGACTGGGATGAGCTCGCACGATGGAAGATGATTGATATGGCTCTTAAGCTTGGACTAGCTGAACCGGAGGAGACTTATTCGTCATCCGAGCACTTCTATGAGCTACTTAACATTCCAGCTGGTTCTACAGGTCGGATGACAAAAGCTAAGCCGGTGACATCCGAGAAGCCTCGTGAGAAAAAAACCGTTGAGAAAATAGAGAAAACACAACGACCTGTGCGCACCGAACGTACTCGTACCCGTACGAAGAAGTTTTCCTCTTAATCTAAGCCTAAAATCTCCAGGATTGAGTAGGCAGCGTCTCGATACGTTTCAGCGACT
>CAIMCU010000167.1 GCA_903839585.1 uncultured Actinomycetes bacterium
AGCTAGTGCCATTTGGAGCCTAGCCGGACAGGCTAAAGCGTTATGATTACTTTTTTACCATTTTTGGCAATATTAGGACATAAGCGATGAATAAAACCTACCCATCGGCAGTGGATGCCTTGAGGGATATTTTGAAGGATGGCCAGAAGCTCGCAGTTGGCGGTTTTGGTCTTTGTGGGATACCTGAAGCCCTCATTTTGGCGGTGAAAGAGTTGGGTGCGCAGAATTTGACGGCCGTCTCGAACAATGCAGGGGTTGATGGTTTTGGCCTGGGGATCTTATTAAATTCCCGTCAAGTTAAGAAGATGGTTTCATCCTATGTTGGAGAAAACAAAGAGTTCGAGCGCCAGTATCTAGCCGGTGAGCTGGAGTTGGAATTTACACCGCAGGGGACCTTGGCTGAAAAGTTACGTGCTGGCGGTTGTGGCATTCCTGCTTTCTATACCAAAACTGGTGTCGGCACTTTAGTAGCCGAAGGTAAAGAGATTAAAGAGTTTGATGGTGAGCAATACATCATGGAGCGCTCGATTGTTTCTGACATCTCATTGGTGAAGGCATGGAAAGCCGATCGTTCAGGCAATCTGGTTTATCGACATACTGCTCGCAACTTCAACCCAGTGGTGGCAATGGCTGGCAAGATCACTGTTGCTGAAGTAGAAGAAATTGTTGAGAACGGCGAGTTAGATCCCGCTGAGATCCACACACCAGGCATCTATGTACATCGCCTAGTCATTAATGATAAGCCTGAGAAGCGCATTGAACAGCGCACTCTGTCAGCCGCCAATTAAATAGTTAAAGAAATTTAGGAAGATCAAAATGCCTTGGAATAGAGACGAGATGGCAGCGCGTGCTGCTAAAGAATTAAAAGATGGTTATTACGTTAATTTGGGAATTGGTATTCCTACATTAGTAGCCAATCATGTGCCAGCAGGCATTGAGGTGTGGCTCCAGTCTGAAAATGGCTTGTTGGGTATTGGCCCATTTCCAACAGAAGATCAAATCGATGCCGATTTAATTAATGCCGGCAAACAAACCATTACGACCTTGCCAGGATCATCTATTTTTTCATCAGCCGATGCTTTTGGAATGATTCGTGGTGGCAAAATTAATATTGCCTTCTTGGGTGCGATGCAAGTGAGCGAGCATGGGGATATCGCTAACTGGATGATCCCAGGAAAAATGGTTAAAGGCATGGGCGGCGCAATGGATCTAGTTGCAGGCGTCAAGCATGTCGTGGTTCTGATGGAACACGTTGCCAAGAAAAAAGATGGCACAGAAGAGATCAAAATTCTTCCAAAATGTACTTTGCCTTTAACTGGCCTGCGCGTGATTAGTCGCATCATTACTGACCTTTGTGTTTTGGACATTACTCCTAAGGGTCTCAAGTTGGTGGAATTGGCTCCAGGTGTTACCAAAGAAGAGGTGATTGCTAAAACGGGTGCCCCTGTTGATACAGCGGGTTTCTAACTCTAGTCATCATTTAATGAAATAATGGGATCACCATGTCTGGTTCCCATCATTTCACCTCTCCAAAGCCTAATCAGTCTCAGTCGAACGCTGGGAGCGACCCTTCTTTGCATGCCCATAAGAAGGGTGATGCTAAGCATTCCCACAGCAAGGAAGTTTCTAATCAGAACCTACTGCTGATAGCGCTGATCCTTACACTCAGTTTTTCTGGGGTGGAGGGTGCTGCTGCCTACTTTGCAGGTTCTTTGGCATTGATCTCCGATGCTGGCCATATGGTGACCGATGCCGCGGCTTTAGGCTTGGCTCTTTTAGCGCAAATCATTTCCAAACGTCCGCCATCACCTAAACATTCTTTTGGCTTTGGCCGTGCAGAAGCTCTCGCTGCGTTTGTTAACGGCATTGTGATGTTGGTCTTGGTGGCATGGATTGTGTTTGAAGCAATTAGTCGCTTCTATACCCCACATCAAGTCGATGGACTCACGGTGACGATTGTTGCTGCCATTGGCTTATTGATGAATGTTGTGGTTGCTTGGGTTTTATCGCGCGACAAGAAGAGCGTGAATACCAGAGCAGCTTTAGTGCATGTGATGGGCGACTTGCTTGGTTCGGTCGCTGCATTGCTTGCGGGTCTCGTAATTCAACTGACTGGATGGATGCCAATCGATGCCATTCTTTCTATCTTAGTTTCCTTATTGATTCTGAAATCCACCATCAGCATCCTGCATGAGTCATATCACTTTCTGATGGAAGGTGTGCCTCTGCATATCGATTACTTGCAAGTGGGTAGCGATTTGAAAAAGGTACCTGGCGTACTGGCAGTTCACGATCTACACGTTTGGGAAATGACACCAAGTTTCCCAGCCTTGATTGGCCATATTGAAATTGAGCACATGCAAGACTGGCCAGAAATCATGTCGCGCATTAATGTGATGTTGCTTGATCAACATGGCATTGATCACGTGACCTTGCAGCCTGAAGAGGTAGGTCAGCATGAGCATGACCATTATCATGATGACATTCCTCAAACCCAAAATTCAGCACCAGCAGCGCTACACGCAGGCGATACCTTTTTTGTTCAGTGCACTAATGGTGATGGTAGTCATCGTATGGCTTATCACGCTTGGGGCGACCCAAGTAATCCAAAGGTATTACTTTGCGTACATGGCCTTACCAGACGCGGTAGTGATTTCAATACCTTGGCACAAGCGATGTCCAAGGATTATTACGTTGTCTGTCCAGATGTAGTTGGTCGAGGCGACTCGGATCGTCTGCAGAACCCCATGATGTATGCCGTTCCTCAGTATGTTGCTGATATGGCTAGCTTGGTAAAGCATTTGGGCGTAGCGCATGTGGATTGGTTGGGCACCTCGATGG
>CAIMCU010000168.1 GCA_903839585.1 uncultured Actinomycetes bacterium
GCAATCATTCTTGCGCTTTCTCCTAAGTTTGGTGCCGTTCTGGGAGCTACTCCACAAGGTGCACTCGGTGGTGTGGCAACTGCACTCTTTGGGATGATCGGAATTCTTGGAGCGCGAATCTGGATTGAAAATAAGGTCAACTTCGCCAACTCCACAAACCTACTCATCGCATCATCTGCAGTCATTATTGGTATTGCAGATTACACATGGGTTAAAGGCGACTACACCTTCACAGGTATCGTCAACGCAACCTTGGTAGCAATTTTCGGATATCACCTTCTGAATGCGATTGCTAAGGCGCGAGGAAACTCAAACGCATAGTTAAGAAAAGTAATATCTAGAACTACATAAGAATGAGCGGGGGCGTATCGCCTCCGCTCATTCTTATTTCAACAAGGTAATATCTCCTCCGTGGTAATTCCTTCAAGATTGACTGAGTACATCGTTGCAGCCATGATTATTATTCTGGTGCCAGGACCTAGCGTGCTCTTCATTATTGCTCGCGCCATCGCATGGGGTCGAAAAGTCGCTGTTGTCACAGTCGTTGGCAATGTCCTTGGTGCCTTTGTACTTTCCTCACTTGTGGCTTTTGGACTTGGACCAATTCTCTCGAGATCAGCCTTTGCATACTCTGCGGTTCAGTGGCTAGGCGGTGCCTACTTGGTTTACTTAGGTGTAGAGGCGGTTCGACTTCGCAAGGTTCACAGCGAAGGCATCAGCAATCAAGGATCATTCCAACCATCAACTCGTAGGTGCATACAGGATGGCTTTTGGGTGGGAGTACTAAATCCGAAAGGTTTGGTTTTTTACGCAGCTGTACTCCCCCAATTCGTAGACATTGAACGAGGACAGGTCACAGGACAGTTACTGATCCTGGGCGCACTCTTTTCAATACTCGCACTTTTTTCAGATGGTTCTTGGGGATTATTAGCCGGTACCGCCCGCTCTTGGCTCTCAGGAGACTCAAATCGGTTGGTAAAGCTGCGCAGCACTGGTGGATTTGTAATGATTACTTTGGGCGCGCTTGTGATTGCGTCAGCTGCGCGTGATTTAATCTCCAAATGAAACGCCCACCTAAACCTGCCAGAGACAGTATCGCTCCATCTGATTTAACCTTTGGATTATCAACCTGCAAACGATGCCTTTGGATTAAGTACTGGTTTAAAGTAAGTATGCCGGGAGCCTTTCCTTTAGTGAAACCTCTCTCCCAAGCCCAGGAAGAACACTTTCGCCGTGCTTCGATGCAGGATATCGATCCCTCATTAGCACCTGGTGTTGTGAAGCAATGGGGTCAGTGGGTTAAGAGCTCACCAATTATGGTTGGCGGAAAAGAGTCACAGTTTAAGATTTTAGGTATCTACGACTTGCTAGCTCATTACGAGGATGGAAGCGTTGGCATCATCGACTGCAAAGTTTCAGACTCTGATCGCGACAACGGCGCCTTTTACGCGCCTCAACTTGAGGCTTACGCATACGCACTCGAGCACCCTGAGAAAGGAAAGCCATTTCCCGTTTCATCGATGGGGCTCTTGGTTTGGCGCCTTGCTGGAGTAAATCAAAGTGTTGAGGGCGGATACGGCTTTGCGACCACGCAGCACTACATCCCTGTCGAACGTAATCAAGATGAGTTCCAAAGTCTGATCTCAAACCTCATAGATGTAATTGAGGGCGATCTACCTGCAGCGGGAGCTGAGTGCCCTACCTGCAACTATCTAGATGCAAGATTAGCTCTTGAAAACTAGCGTTCATCCTCTTCATTGAGAGGCTTTTTCGACTTTGTTGCGTACTCATCTACGTACTCCTGGCCTGATAAGGCTTGAATCGTATGCATGATTTCATCAGTTACCTGACGTAAGTACGCAAGGTCTGTTGAGTCTCCAGTGAAGTACATCGGCTCCCCAAAGATCATCTCTACACGCATAACGTTAGGAACTACCTGGCCTGTGGGTTGAATCTTCTCGGTGTTAAACATCGCAACCGGAACAATTGGTGCTCCAGACTCGATCGCTAACCTCGCAATACCTGTGCGTCCCTTATAAAGTCGACCATCAGGAGATCTGGTTCCTTCCGGATATATTCCAAGGCACTTTCCCTCAGCTAACACCTTCAAACCGGTGATCAAAGCCGCTTCGCTTCGACGTCCACCTGAACGGTCAACGGGCACCTGACCAAGAGCGATGAAGGTCAACTTCTTTAGCAAACCCTTTGGGCCAGGTGAGGTGAAGTACTCGCTCTTGGCTAAGAAGGTAACTTTACGTGGCACAACAAGGGGCATAAAGATTGAATCACTAAAGGACAAGTGATTTGAAACTATAACGACGGGGCCAGTAGCGGGAACGTTGCGAAGTCCTTTTACCTTTGGTCTAAAGAGCACCATAAGAAAGGGTGTTAAAAAAGCTCGCAAGATGCCGTATGGCAGATTGTTCATGCTCCTAATTTACCTCGCACAGAGCATCAGCGCGAACTGTTCGCATTTGAGCGTGCTGAGAGGTTAATTTCGAGCAAGATCTGCCACGCCAATCAACCCAGCATTATTTCCAAGTATTGCTGCAACTAATTCCGGAACTGGATGCTTTCCGCTAAATGGCGTATGTGCAACCAGCGAATCTCTTGTCGGCTTCAAGAGAATCTCTGCAGCGTCAACGACCCCGCCGCCAATAATTACATGTGAGGGATCGAGAACTGCACAAATAGATGCAATGCCAGCTCCCAAGAACCTTCCCAAAGTGTTGAAGCACTCGATTGCTAAGGCATCTCCTTCGCGCGCAGCTATTGTGACGTGTTCTCCAAGAACTCCACCGGCTGTTCCATCGCCGTGCTTGAGAATACTCTTTGCTGCCTCTGGATTTTCTGAACATAAACTTCGAGCGGTACGTAACAAAGCAGTACCGGAGGCATACTGTTCAAGACAGCCTTTCATTCCACAGCCGCAGATAAGACCATCTTGAACCAATCTCACATGTCCAAGCTCTCCTGCAACTCCGAAGGCGCCTCTTAAGAGTTGGCCTGCGTTAATTACTCCACCACCAATGCCTGTGCCTAGAGTTAAGGCGACAATATTGTCATGGCCTGCACCTGCCCCGAACTTGTACTCCGCCCAAAGAGCAGCGTTAGCATCATTTTCGATGAGAACATCTTTACCAATTCTCTTTTGGAGCTGCGCGCTAATTTCGAGACCGTTAAACCCATCAATATTCGGTGTACCAATGACGGTCTTTCGATCCGACGAAACATACCCAGGGATGGTGATTCCAATGCAAGAGGAGTTATCTTGTGTCAGTAACTGCGTTGCAACATCTGCGATGGCATCGAGAACAGCGCTACCGCCTTCGGACGGAGTATCGACTTTTATAGAGGAGAGCAGCTCACCCGCTGCGGTTACAACACCGCCAAGTACTTTTGTACCGCCAACATCAATTCCAATTGCATTGGACATTCTTGGTTAACCTTCGAGGTGCTCTTTCAGCTGTTTAAGAGCCAGATCAATCGTTGACTTCTCTTGCTTAGTAATCATCATTTGTGGAATCGGCATGCTCAGCCCAACCGATAGCTCGTATGTAACCTGGGTTGAGTCAGAGTCGAGAGCTTTGAGAATATATGCACCATCCATCTTCGTAAGAAGATTTCCATCTTCTAGCGAGAAACTCAGGGTTGCAGGTGCCGCGCTCCAGTCGTAGCTCAAGGTGACATCATCCTTGACCGCACCGGCGTCGATAGAAAGAGTTGCCTTAACTACCTGTCCTTCGGAGTTCTTTTCAACCCCAGCTACCTTTTTGATCGCCCCTGACCACTCCGGATAAGACTCAATCTCGAAGAGAGTCCTGCTCACATCAGCTATGGGTGCATCAACGGAAACGGTTACGCTACTTTTTTCGCTCATGCGCCTAAGGCTACAGCCAATGGCTTTGAAAATTCACAGGCAAGCACCTCCCCTTTTTCTACCGCCCGCGCTAGCGTTGCCCCATGAATGAAATTACAGTTCCAGCTCTCGTCCCATCAGCAACCACAGGCAACCTTTCTAATCTCATAGCTGAGAGAGCCTGGTTTGAACCTGAACGCATCACAATGTCCCGTCCGCTCGGTGATGGTTGGCAACCGATGACGGCCAAAGAGGTCGAAGCTGAGGTAAGAGCCGCCGCTAAAGGATTAGTAGCAGCGGGAATAGGTATTGGCGATCGAGTTGCCATCATGGCACGAACACGTTATGAGTGGACGATTCTAGATTTTGCGATTTGGTATGCAGGTGGGTCTGTTGTCCCAATCTATGAAACATCATCAGCGGAACAGATCGATTGGATCTTAAGCGATTCAGGCTCAGTCGCCGTGATTGTAGAGACACCAACACATCGCGAGCTTCTTGAAACGGTTCGTCCAACACATGTGAAACAGGTCTGGACGATGACTGAGGATGTTTTAGCGACTCTGAAGAGATCCGGTAGCTCTATCTCTGACGAAGAGATTGATCGCCGCAGAAACTCTCTAGAACCAAGCACATTGGCAACTTTGATTTATACATCAGGAACCACTGGTAAGCCAAAGGGTGTTCAGCTTACTCACGGAAACTTTCTTTCTGAGTGTGGCAATGTGGTTCAAGGTGCCAGTGATCTATTCTTAAAGCCAGGTGGATCAACCCTTCTCTTCCTACCTGTCGCACACGTCTTTGGCCGAATGGTTCAAATTGGTGCAATCTCAGCTGGTTTACATTTAGCGCACTGCAGCGATCCCGTTGGTCGTTTGCAACAAGACTTAGGATCATTTAAGCCAACATTTGTGCTTGCAGTTCCTCGAATCTTTGAAAAGGTTTACAACGGCGCTGAAGCTAAAGCTGACGCCGCAGGTAAGGGCAAGATCTTCCGTAAAGCCGCTGAGGTGGCGATCGCATATAGCGAGTCATTGGATAAGAGAGGGTTTAACCCTCTCTTAATGCTCAAGCACGCGCTCTTTGACGCACTCGTCTATAAGAAGATTCGCCTCGCGATGGGCGGCCGTGTAGAGAATGCAATCTCAGGTGGTGCTCCATTAGGCACCCGCCTTGGCCACTTCTATAGAGGAGCCGGAATCACGATTCTCGAGGGGTATGGATTAACAGAAACCACTGCAGGGGCAACGCTTAACTTAAGCGACTCATTGCGCGTTGGATCTGTAGGAAAGCCAATTCCTGGAACATCAATCAAAATTGCTGAGGACGGAGAGGTCCTAATCCGCGGACCGATTGTCATGGACGGGTATTGGCAAAATCAAGCCGCAAATGATGAGGTCTTTACATCAGATCGTTGGTTTAAGACCGGTGACTTAGGACGCATCGATGAGGAAGGTTTCCTATTTATCGTTGGCAGAAAGAAAGAACTCATCGTTACCGCCGGCGGAAAGAACGTTGCTCCAGCGGTTCTAGAGGATCGTCTACGCGCTCATCCTCTTGTAAGTCAGTGCATGGTAGTTGGAGATAATCAACCATTCATCGCCGCTCTTGTAACTATAGATCAAGATGCGTTGAAGAGCTGGATCGTCGCGAATAAGAAAGAGGGCGCTTCACTTGCAACCTTAACAAATGATCCAGACCTCATCGCAGTGGTGCAAACCGCTATTGATGATGCTAATAAGGCTGTTAGTAAGGCGGAGTCGATACGTAAATTCACAATTCTCGACACCGACTTCACAATCGCCGGTGGTCAGTTGACAGCAAAGCTCTCAATTAAGCGTCACGTTGTAGCGCAAGAGTTTGCCTCAGAGATTCAAGCCCTATTCGCTAAGTAGATGCAAGATGCCAACTGCTGACAAGCTGCGATTAGCGCAACTTCTGCACGATGGCATAGCGCAGGATTTAGTTGCACTTGGCTACGGTGTCGATCAGATACTAGCCAAGCCTTCTATGCCCATTGAGGCTCGCAAAGATCTGCGCGGATTGCGCTTTAGTATCGATGATCTGATGGGCCAAGTCCGATCTGAGATTCTTGCGCTGCGATCTGAAGGCACGACAAGCTTTGAAGACACTCTTAAATCAGTAGTCCAATCCAGTGGATACACCCATGAGGTCAACTTTGAAGTAGAGGATCTCCCAGTAGAGAGCTCCTTACAATCCTTACTCCTCGAGATCGCTGAAGAGCTACTCAGAAATGCAATTGCGCACTCTGGGGCTAGCCGTATTGATGTTTCTCTCTCCCACTTCGAAAATCGCATGCATCTGCGTGTATTCGATGATGGGAAAGGAGGGGCGGCCGTGAAGCCTGGAAGGTTCGGATTACAAGGGATCCAAGAGAAGGTCAGTGATGCACATGGAGAGCTCAGGATTGATTCAAATAAGAATGGAACAAGTGCCGTTGTAGTTGTGTGAGCAATGAACACCGAAAGATTTTGGTTGTCGATGATCATCCATTGATTAGGCAAGGAGTTAAAGACTGCCTTAACTCACTTGGCTTTATCAACATTAATCAAGCTGCAACTAAGTCCGAGGCACTTGCAATGATTGCGCATACTCCGCCTGATCTCATTATTCTTGATGTGAACCTTCCCGATGGAAGTGGCTTTGAGGTTCTTAGCTGGGTTAAGGGTATTGATAGAGACATCCGCACGATAATTCTAAGTTTTAATGCTCAAGCAAACAGGATTCGCGCCGCAATGAGCGTTGGAGCAAATGCATACCTGTTAAAGGGCGCGCCTCTTTCTGAACTTGAAACCGCAATAACCCACGTTTTTGCTTCCCCTGACTACTTTCTTGCAAAGAATTTGAATACGGTAACAAGCCTAGATAATCCAAAGTTATCGATTCGAGAGTTGCAGGTTTTATCGTATTTGATGGGCTCGGAGAGTTACATAGAGATAGCTAAGAGATTATTTATCTCACTTCCGACTTTAAAGTCGCACGTCTCTGCCATATTTTCAAAGCTTGAAGTTAACTCACGACTTGCAGCGGTAAATCGGGCTAGAGAGCTTGGTCTAGTTTGAGTAGTTTAGAAAACTCACTGGCCCAAATCTCCCAGCTCCACTGTTCATGTATCCATCGTTGTCCCTGCTCGCCCATTGTCTTGGATTTAGCGGGATCGGATAAGAGAAGTACCGTTGCTCGAGCTACATCCTGCACATCGGTGCCATCAACGCAGACACCCGTTATGCCCTCGATAACTGCATCCGGTGCTCCCCCGGAACGACCTGCAATGACAGGCACACCACATGAACTAGCCTCCAAGTAGACAATTCCCAAACCCTCAACCTCAAGCCCGGCGAATCTAGATCGCGAAGGCATAGCAAAGAGATCACCTGTACTGATGTAATCAGGTAACTGCGCATACTGAACACGGCCTAGGAAGGTGACTGAACTCTTTAAACCTAATCTTTCCACCAGCTTGCGTAGGTTCTTTTCATACGGCCCACTTCCAACCATAAGTATGTGAGCATTCGGAATGCTCTCTTGAATAATCGGTAGAGCTTGGATTAGAACATCCTGACCTTTGCGATGAACAAGTCGGCCAACGCAGAGTATTACTTTGGCTTGCGATAAACCCATCGAACTTCGCAGCGCTACACTTTTTGCTTGTGGAGAAAAGTGATCGGTATCAATTCCTGGGGCGATACGAACCATTTTTTGGGGTCGCGTCGCCACCGGTCAGGCCACCATTGGGCAGACGGTCAAGGTGCTGCCCAGCGGACAGAGTGCC
>CAIMCU010000169.1 GCA_903839585.1 uncultured Actinomycetes bacterium
GGTAAGCCCCTGGAGGGTTTGCTCAACTTTTTCTCCTGCGACAACCTTCATAACAACACCGGCGCTCTCCCACGCAGAGACGATGTTGCGATGCCAATCAACCTCAAACCACTCAACGATTGATTGGGCAATGATTTCACCGACGCCGTCGATGGATGCGAGTTCGCCAACCTTTGCTTTAGAGATGGCGTGCATCGAACCAAAAGCCTTTGCTAGCGCCTGCGCCGCCGTTGGGCCAACGTGGCGTATAGAGAGCGCAACGATGATGCGCCATAGTGGACGTGTCTTGGCTTCTTCAAGCGCTGCAAGGAGTTTTTCAACGTTCTTGCCGGGTGCTCCATCCTTTTTGGTGAAGAACTCGGATTGAACAAGTTTGTCCTGTGTTAAGCCAAAGAGCTCAGACTCATCGGTGATGATCTTGTCGGTCAGAAGTGCGATTGCGGCTTCATACCCCATGACATCGATATCTAAAGCTGCACGTGATCCGATGTAGTAGATACGTTCACGAAGCTGAGCAGGACATGTTTGAGTATTAGGGCAGCGTATATCTACATCACCTTCGGTAATTGCACGAAGAGCTGATCCGCAGTCAGGGCACTTGGTCGGCATAATGAAAGCTTTTTCTTTGCCCGTGCGTTTTTCTATTACTGGACCTAGTACCTCTGGAATAACATCGCCGGCTTTGCGGATGATGACTACATCACCAATTAACACACCTTTGCGTTCGATCTCTTGCGCGTTGTGCAGAGTTGCGTTGGTAACGGTTGAACCAGCAACTTTGACAGGCTCCATAAATGCAAAGGGGGTAACCCGCCCAGTGCGGCCAACGCTGACCTTAATATCTAATAGCTTGGTAGTTACCTCTTCAGGTGGGTACTTAAAGGCGATCGCCCACTTTGGTGCACGGGATGTAAAGCCCAACTTCTCCTGCTCCGAAATGTCATCAATCTTGATAACAACACCATCGATATCGTGTTCAAGGTCGTGACGGTGCTCATTGAAGTTATCGATGTAAGCACTTACTTCAGCGCGAGTTTTGCACACCTTAAACCGTGCACTAGTTGGTAGTCCTAAACCATTGAGAAGTTCGTAAGCCTGTGACTGCGTTGCAAACTCAACTCCTTCACGCGCACCAACACCGTGCACGACAACACTTAGCGGCCGAGAGGCGGTAACGCGAGGATCTTTCTGTCTCAGTGATCCTGCAGCCGCATTACGTGGATTAGCAAAGAGTGGTTTACCCGCCTCCTCTAAACCATCGTTGAGCTCTTTAAAGGCTTCAAGGGGAAAGAAGACCTCGCCTCTAACCTCGATGAGCTTTGGAATACTCTTTCCTGTCAAGGTATGCGGTAAACCTTTTATTGTCTTTGCGTTCAAAGTGACATCCTCACCCGTTGTGCCATTGCCACGGGTAAGGGCGCGCACTAACTGACCATCTTGATACAGGAGGTTAATAGCTAAGCCATCTACCTTGAGTTCGCAGAGGTAGGCAGGCTTTGTGCTCTCTTTCTCTACTCGATCAAACCAGGTCGCTAACTCATCACTATCGAAGACGTTATCAAGGCTTGCCATCTTTTCGATGTGATCATGTTGTTCAAAGGTTGTAGAAAAACCTCCACCCACACCAAGCGATGGTGAGTCTGGCTCGAGTAGCTCGGGATGCTTTGCTTCTAACGCCGCTAACTCTTTAAGCAAAGAATCGAACTGTGCATCTGAAACACTTGGTTGATCGAGTACGTAGTACTTAAATTGATGATCGCGAATCTCTTGAGTTAACTCTGCAATTCGGTGTCTCGCCTGATTGCTCATGCCGTCTCGCAAATCGTTGCAGAACCCACCACTCGATCTTTATCGTAGATAACCATCGCTTGACCTGTTGCTAAACCAAGAAGCGGCTTATCGAGTTCGGCAACCAACTTGTCACCCTCAATAAAGTAAGTGCAATCAAGTGGTGCACCGTGTGCTCGAACCTGAACAAATCCACGGTGCTCACCCGGTAGCGCATCAGGACCGCACCAGATTGGCTTCTCCCCCACCATCTTTGTCACGGCAAGCTCTTCACGGGATCCAACAACTACAGTGTTTGAAACCGGTTCAATCTTTAATACAAAGCGCGGTGATCCATCGGCCGTTGGCACCGTTAAGCCCAAACCATTTCGCTGACCGATTGTGTATGTGTATGCACCTTTGTGCTCGCCGATCTTCTTTCCATCTTGATCAACGATCGGTCCGACCTCGCTACCGAGACGATCACGAAGCCAACCTGCGTTATCTCCAGATGGAACAAAGCAGATGTCATGGCTATCTGGTTTTTGAGCAACCGCTAAACCGCGTGCCTCTGCCTCTTTGCGGATATCAACCTTTTCGGTATCGCCTAGAGGAAATACTGCGCCATCAATTTGTTCGCGTGTAAGTACCGCTAATACATATGACTGATCTTTAAGTGGATCGATTGCACGGTGAAGGGTCTTGCCTTGATCGTTGATCTGCGTGCGTGCGTAATGCCCTGTGACAACGCCATCAAATCCCATAGCTTTTGCACGATCTAGAACCGCTGCAAACTTAATCTTTTCATTGCAACGAAGGCATGGATTAGGTGTGCGCCCAGCTGCGTACTCGCTCATAAAGTTTTCAACGACTCCTTCGTGAAACTCTTCAGCCATATCCCATATATAGAAAGGAATACCTATCTTGTCCGCTGCCCGGCGAGCATCGTGTGAGTCCTCGATAGTGCAGCAGCCTCGTGCTCCAGATCTGTACTTCTGAGGATTAGATGAAAGCGCTAAGTGCACTCCAATGACCTCATGCCCTGCCTCAACAGCGCGAGCAGCTGCAACAGCCGAGTCGACTCCACCGCTCATTGCGGCGATGAGCTTCACTTTTTGTTCGCCGCTCTGCCACGTGAAATCACAGTTGGCAAAACTGAGAGAGCAAACTCAACATCTGCTTTTGTACTGGTTGCACCGAGTGAGAAGCGCAGAGATGACTGCGCAGTCGTTTCGCTGTGGCCCATCGCTAGAAGTACGTGGCTTGGTCTATGAACACCTGCGTTACATGCAGATCCCGTCGAGCATGAAACCTTTTCAGAGTCCATCAGCAGCAGAAGCGAGTCGCTCTGAGTTCCAGGAAAGGTGACGTTAACGATTCCAGGTAGTCGATCTGCGTTCACACCATTTATATAAGCATCCGGTACTGACGCGCTAAGCCCTGCCTCAAACTCGCGCCGAAGATTCTCAATCCCTTTACGGTCGTAATGCTCGGCGCTCACCGCAGCGGCGAATGCAACAATCGATGGGGTGTTAAGTGTTCCACTTCGAATATCGCGCTCCTGTCCCCCACCATGCAACAGCGCTGGGATCTCAAATCCTCTACGCAAAATAAGGGCGCCAATACCCAGTGGCCCACCAATCTTGTGAGCGCTTAAGGTCATCGCTGTAACCCCAAGATCTTTGTAAGAAAGTGGCACCTTTGTAAAGCTCTGTGAAGCATCTGTGTGTACTGCGATATCCCCGGCAATTTTTACGACCTCGGCGATTGGTTGAATCACGCCGGTCTCATTATTTGCATGCATAACCGAGATCAGTGCAATCTCATCTGAGCGCTCCTTAACAAGGTTGCGAAGAAAATCTAAATCAATTACTCCATCGGAGTTAACAGGGATGTATACAACCTCTGCACCTTCATGCTCTTGCAGCCACTGTGCTGGATCGATTAGAGCAGAGTGTTCGATAGATGAGATAACGATGACCTTTTTACCACTCTTCCAAAACAAACCTTTGATTGCAGCGTTATCTGCCTCTGTTCCAGATCCTGTAAAGATGATCTCTGATGCAAGGCAGTCAACGGCCTTTGCAATTACTTCACGGGCATCTTCAACATCCTTGCGAACAGAGCGACCCTCGGTGTGCAAGCTAGAAGGGTTGCCAAGCTTTGAAAGTGATGTCGTCATCGCTTTGAGCGCAGCATCTGCCATCGGCGTAGTCGCCGCATGGTCTAGATA
>CAIMCU010000170.1 GCA_903839585.1 uncultured Actinomycetes bacterium
AGCGATGTTGGTAGCAATCTTTAAGGCACGTCCAAGTCCGTTCTATGTTCTAGATGAGGTCGAGGCTGCTCTCGATGATGTAAACCTTGGGCGTCTCCTTGGAGTTCTTGAGGAGCTACGTGCAAGCTCACAGTTGATCATCATTACCCACCAAAAGCGCACTATGGAGATTGCAGATGCGCTCTACGGCGTCACGATGCGCGGCGATGGCGTTACAGAGGTAATCTCACAGCGCCTGCGTGAATCTGAAACCGCTTAGTTAGTAGCGCTTTTATGGGAGTCTTTTCCAAGTTAGCGGCAAAACTTCGCGGTACATCTACTGCAAGCGCTTCAGATTGGCTTGAGTTAGAGAGCGATCTCATCGCTGCTGACTTAGGGCCACGGTTGAGTAAGGTCATCATTGAGGAAGCAAAGCAGATTAAAGGTGATGAAGCACTCGAGTCCTTACGTGCAATCCTTACAAGACATCTTTCCAAGAAATCTAGAGCGTTAAATACTCACGGTGCAACGACAGCGGTTATGGTCGTTGGAGTTAATGGAACCGGTAAAACCACCTCAGTAGCTAAGCTTGCGAAACTTCTTAAATCTGATGGCTCTACGGTAATTCTTGGCGCAGCTGACACCTTTCGTGCAGCCGCAGTCGATCAATTAACCACGTGGGCGAATCGAATTGGTGTTGAGGTTGTCGCTGGTGGTGCTAAGTCAGATCCAGCATCTGTTGCATTTGACAGTGCTAAGAAATCTGTTGAACTGGGTACCGATTACTTAATTATTGACACTGCAGGAAGGTTGCACAACAAGAGCGACTTAATGGATGAGCTAGGCAAAATCCGAAGAGTTGTTGAGAAGAGTCTTCCGCTGTCAGAGACCTTGCTGGTCATTGATGCCACCACAGGCCAGAATGGAGTTTCGCAAGCAAAGATCTTTGCCGAGGCGGTAGTGGTAACCGGGCTGATTCTGACCAAGCTCGATGGAAGCTCTCGAGGTGGGGTCGCTTTGGCTATCGAGAATGAGCTCGATATTCCTATCAAGTTCATCGGCACAGGGGAGGGGGAGGATGACTTTGCCCCCTTTGTTACAGACATGTTTATAGATGGGCTGATTAATTAACTAACCCGTAATTGATTGAGGCACCCATTGTAACCGGGAAAAGCCAGATTACCCCTATCTCAATGGTGAGGTTTACTCAATCGAAAAGAGCAAAAGCATGGAAGAGATGGTTCTGAACTCAGGCGATACAGCCTGGATTTTAATGAGTAGCGCTCTAGTCCTTCTTATGACACCAGGTCTTGCATTTTTTTATGGTGGCATGGTCCGCACGAAGAGTGTTCTAAACATGATGATGATGTCTATGGTGACAGTTGGCATCGTCAGTGTTTTGTGGGTTGTTTTCGGCTTTGAATTAGCCTTTGGTCACAAGGCCGACTCTCCTTGGTATGGAGGAATTGGCTTCTCTGATCTTGGAAGTAAGGTCAATGAGTTCGCAAATAATGGCGGGGTTTATCCAATCCCATTGCTTGCGTTTGCGGCCTTCCAATTGATGTTCGCCATCATTACACCAGCGCTCATCTCTGGTGCTATTGCTGATCGTACAAAGTTCACCGCTTGGGCCGTCTTTGTTGCCGTATGGAGCACCGTTGTTTACTTCCCGGTTGCTCACTGGGTATTTGCCTTTGGTAACAAAGTTGGCGATGTTGTAACGGGAACAGGCTTCCTGGCAGCAAAGGGTCTAGAGGATTTTGCAGGAGGAACCGCTGTTCACATTAACGCTGGAGCTGCAGGACTTGCACTCGCACTAGTTCTTGGAAAGCGCGTAGGGTGGAGAAAAGAGTCGATGCGCCCGCACTCTCTTCCACTAGTCATGCTTGGCTCTGGCCTTCTGTGGTTTGGTTGGTTTGGCTTTAACGCCGGATCATCTCTTGCAGCTAATGGAATCGCTGGATTAGCCCTTCTCAATACTCAGGTTGCAGCAGGTGCTGCCCTACTTGGTTGGATTGTCTTTGAGAAGATTCGCAACGGACATGCAACATCTCTTGGCGCTGCATCTGGCGCCGTTGCTGGACTTGTTGCTATTACACCTGCCTGTGCATTCGTTGATCCAACTGGCGCAGCTGCCATTGGAGTCCTCGCAGGAATACTCTGCGCTTGGGCTGTCGATATCAAGTACAAGTTAGGCTTTGATGATTCACTCGACGTGGTTGCCGTCCACTTAATTGGTGGCGTTTGGGGATCACTTGCGGTGGGCTTCTTCGGAACAAGCGCTGTAAATAGCATTGGTCTAGATGGAATCCTCTACGGTGGTGGAGTAGCCCTTTTGGCCAAGCAGTCAATTGGCGTAGGTTTGGTCTTTGCTTACTCATTCATCGTCACCTTGATTATTGGTTTTGTTATCAATAAAAC